>JABGTK010000073.1 GCA_018647265.1 Candidatus Neomarinimicrobiota bacterium
AGAAGTGATTGCTTCCGAATCTTATTTCAGCGATCGTGTACCTAAATTTATTGCATCAAAAACAAAAGTAAAAACGGTGAAATTGGCTCAATCTGTAGGTGCAATTGAAGGAGCAGATTCTTATATCCATTTATTCGAAACAAATTTAAAAATTTTATCTAAAGCCTTTGGAGTTGAACATGATTGATCTCATACTTTGGCCTTTGCTGGCAACGTTCGTTATTACGGGAATCCATGTGTATTTAGGTCTCCACGTGGTAACGCGGGGCGTGATATTTGTCGATTTAGCTTTGGCGCAAGTGGCTGCTTTTGGATCAGCCATTGGAATTATTGTTGGATTAGAGCATGATGGATATTCGAGTTATTTGTTGGCGGTCTCATTTACAATTATGGGTGCAGCCTTTTTTGCCTATGTACGCTCAAGTAAACAAAGAATACCTCAGGAAGCCATCATTGGAATTACTTATGTTGTGTGCGCAGCAGCTATGATATTACTCTTCAGTAAATCAGCAGAGGGATCGGAACATTTGAATCATTTACTAGTGGGATCCATTCTATTTGTTACACCAAATAAAATTGGCTACACAGCTTTGCTTTATGGCATTATAGGATACTTTCATTGGAAATACCGTGATCGGTTTTTCGAAACATCTCAATCCCATTATAAAACAGGTGAAATAGATAAATCTGTGCGATTTTGGGATTTTCTATTTTATGTTACTTTCGGTTTTGTTGTCACAAGTTCTGTGAAAATAGCCGGTGTACTACTGGTTTTTTCATTTTTAATTATTCCCACAGTGGCGGCGCTTTTATTCCAAGAATCCATTCGTGAGAGACTCATATTTGGTTGGATATTTAGTATGGTGGGGAGTTTTTTAGGGATGTTTGTATCCATTTGGTTTGATTTGCCAACAGGCGCAGCGATTGTTGTAACTTTCGGGATAATGCTGGCGATTTCAGGTCTTTATCGTGTGATAAACCGGTAAAATGAATTACCAGAAAATAAAACAGATAGTAGAAGGCATCCAAACAACCGATGGTGCCGGCGTCAATCTCACCCGCATTATTGGCTCGTCGGACCTCAATATGCTGGACCCGTTTTTACTTTTAGATGAATTCGGAAGCGACAATCCGGATGATTATATTGCCGGGTTTCCGCCACACCCGCACCGTGGATTTGAAACCATCACCTATATGCTCAACGGAAAGTGGCAGCATAAAGATTCTGCCGGAAACGAAGGTAAGTTAGGGGAAGGTTCTGTACAGTGGATGACCGCAGGCCGCGGTATCATTCATAGCGAAATGCCAATACAGACCGATGGCTTAGCCCGTGGATTCCAATTATGGCTTAACCTGCCAAAAGATAAAAAAATGATTGAGCCTGCTTACCAAGACATTGAATCCGAACAAATTCCCATTGTTAAAGAAAAGGCAGGAACGGTGAAAGTAATTTCGGGGGAATATAGTGGAACTATAGGTCCGGGAAAATCTCACACACCCGTTTTGATTTTGGATATCCGAATAAACCCCAACAGTGAGATAACTATCCCTGTGAATGATGATTGGAATGCCTTTGCATTTATTTATGAAGGTAAAATTTCGTATGGTAAAGTTTTGGAGAAGGGTCAATTGGCTGTATTTGAAACAGATGGGAATATTCAATTAAAAACTAATGACAAAAAAGCAGGGATTTTTCTCGCAGCCGGTGAACCTTTAAATGAACCGGTAGCAAGGGGCGGTCCTTTTGTCATGAATACCCGTGGTGAAATATTGCAGGCATTTTCTGATTATGAAAATGGTAAATTTGAATAATGACGCGCTGTGAATGGTCAACGAATAGTCCCCAATATTTACAATATCATGATGAAGAATGGGGTGTTCCGCTTCATGATGATACTACATTATTTGAGTTTTTAATTCTTGAAGGTGCTCAAGCGGGACTTAGTTGGGAAACTATTCTTAAAAAACGAGATGGTTATCGGGAGGCCTTCAATCAATTTGATGCGGAAAAAATATCAAAATATTCTGAATCTAAAATTGAATCTTTACTCCAAAATCCAAAAATTGTTCGTAACCGACTCAAGGTAAATTCAACCGTATTGAATGCCAAATTATTCCTGGATATTCAAAAGGAGTTCGGCAGTTTTGATAAATATATTTGGCAATTTACTCAGGGAATGACTATTCAGAATTCATTTCAACATATGTCAGAAATACCTGCAAATACTTCTGAATCCGATGCCATGAGCAAAGACCTGAAAAAACGAGGTTTCAAATTTATCGGTACCACTATTTGCTATGCATTCATGCAAGCTACAGGTATGGTGAATGACCATGTGGTAAATTGTTTTAGATATGAGGAATTATCCAAATGAAAGCCCATTATTTAGGGCATGTCGTTTTTTATGTGAAGAACTTGGAGAAATCCTTGGCCTTTTATCGAGACTTGCTTGGGTTCGAACTAGTTGGAGATTTCTTCCGTCCATTTACTGCTGTTGCACTTACTGCCGGCCGAACCCATCATGAAATTTTATTGATCCAAGTTGGAGATGCACCAGGGCCACCAAAAGGGCATCGAATTGGTCTCTATCACATTGGTATTAAGGTAGGTGATTCTTTAGATGAACTCCGCGCCGTGCGGGATGAGTTAATAGAATCCGAAATACCCATTTCAGGTATGAGTGACCATACGGTAAGCCAAAGTATTTACTTAGAAGATCCAGATGGAAACGAAGTTGAAATCTACGTGGATGATCCAGATGTGGATTGGAAGAACGATCCGTCTCTTGTTATGTCGCCCATCAGGCGGTTGGAATTGTAAAAGGGAACATTTTGTGATTATCCTCACATCCATACCTAAGAAATGAAACCAAACCAGGTGTAAATTCGTATACACGGGCAAAAAGGAAATTGTCATGAAAAAATTATTAATCATATCATTAATCATTATGACCGGAATTATAATTACTGGCCAAACCAAAAAAGACTCATCAAAAGGATTTGTTATGGACAAAGTTGTTAAAAGTAGTGAAGAATGGCAAACATGTCTCACACCTGAAGAGTACCAAGTTTTGAGAGAAAAAGGGACGGAAGCTGCTTTTACGGGAAAATATTATAAATATAAAGAAGTAGGCACTTATTTATGTGCGGCCTGCGGGAATGAGCTTTTTGCTTCGGGAACCAAATATGATTCAGGATCCGGATGGCCTGCATTTTTTGATGCATTGGATGAAACAAAAGTGAATACAAAACGGGATATTAGTTATGGAATGGTTCGAACTGAGATAACCTGCGCCAAATGTGACTCTCACTTAGGCCATGTTTTTGAAGATGGTCCAAAACCTACAGGATTACGATATTGTGTGAACTCATTGGCATTGGATTTTGCTCCAAAAAAATAAGCCAAATATTTAACTCATTTATTAAGGGCCGATTCGTTGGCCCTTTTTTTTAACTTATTAAAGTTATGATTGTCTAAAGAGCTAAGTTAATTCAATAAAGGTAAGAGGATTTTATGAAATTCCACATCAATCAACTCATATTTCTAACAATTATTACATCATTTGTATTTGCCCAAAGACCGATGGGAGGCGATTCTCCAGAACCTATTGATTGGGTTAAAAAATTGGATTTATCTGAGGATCAAGCCAAACAAATGGATCAAATCCAAAAAAAGTTCAGAGATGAAATTACGGTAATGCGTGAGAATCGATCTGGAAATCCAATGCAAATGATGGGACGAATGCAAGAGAAACAAAAACAAAGAGATAAAGCAGTCAAAAAAGTCCTCTCTAAAAAGCAAAATAAAAAATACAAAAAAGAATTGAAGTCCCAGCAGAAAGACAGAAGAAAACGCATGGGAAATAAAAGACAAGGGCAAGGCCGTAAAGGTGGTGGCCAAGGGAGACGACGGAATTGATAAAAATATATATTTTAAGTTTACTAACTATTTCAATAATTCTGGGGCAAAAACAAACTCAAGATATTTCAGGAGTCGTAATTGACATAGACAATTTGGAACCGCTGCCTTATGCCAATGTGGTTGTTCAGGATATGAATCGAGGGATTACAACCAATTCTGATGGACAATTTGTTTTGGTGGATGTGCCTGCGGTTCCTTGTACGCTGATTATCTCTTATATTGGATATCGTAGGGCGAAGATAGGATATGATAATTCTGGCCCAAAGCGGGCAATGGATATTCGGCTCAAAATGGAAGCTTTGGATTTTCAGGCAGTTGACGTAATCGCTGATGAATACCAGATTATGAAAAGTGCTGATGAAGTGAGCAAAGTTACATTGTCGCCGCGCCAACTTGCTTTACTTCCCAATATGGGAGAAGTGGATATTTTTCGTTCGCTCCAATTATTGCCAGGGATAAGTAGTACTGGTGACGGATCTTCCGGTATTAATGTCCGTGGCGGTGGCTCTAACCAGAATATGATATTACTAGATGGCATGAATATTTATCACGTGGATCATTTCTTCGGTATGTTTAGCGCTTTCAATGCCGATGCCATTAAGGATGTTCAAGTTTATAAAGGAGGATTCCCGGCTAAATATGGCGGGCGGCTTTCCAGCGTAATTGATATGACGGGTAAAAATGGGGATTTGACTCGTCGTCAATTTGGTGTGGGCGCTAATCTTATGTCGACTCAATTATTATACGAAACACCCATTATTATGGGTGGTAGTTGGTTGTTTTCTTTTCGACGGTCATATTCGGATTTTATGTCCAGCCCATTCTTTGACAAAATGTATGAATTTGTGACGGGTGATGATGAAGTACCAACAAATAATCGGCGAAGAGTCAATCCGGATAACCCTGATCAAGAGGATGCTTTTCAGCAGCAAATTTTCCCAACCTTTTATTTTTACGATCTTCATAATAAAGTCACCTTCACCCCTGGAAGGAATGATGTGGTCAGTCTAAGTATGTATGGTGGTAGAGATTTTTTAAATGAATCGCGCCAGACAGAAGGTGTCAGGGGACGTCCCGGCGGCGGCGGTGGTGGCAATCAGCAAAATGTCACACGGATTGATGATAATAATACGGACTGGGGGAATTTGGGTGTGAGTCTGCGTTGGAATCATCATTGGACAGACCGTTTTTCTAGCCAAGCTTTATTCAGTTCATCACGGTTCAAAAGTAATTATGATCGTCATCTTTATACAGAAGGCGGTGGGGGGAGATCCTTTAAAATAGGAGAAGGTAATGGTGCCAAGGATCAATCATTACGGATCGATAATGTCCTCCATGCCAACGCCAATCATATTTTGGAATTTGGTCTTGAAATGACCAACCTTGGTACCCATTATGATGTAACCGTTTTTGATACAATTCCAATTTTAGATTTGGAATCTAACACCTTATTGACCAGTCTATACCTTGAAGACCGTTGGCAGGTTACACCATCCTTGACACTTGGGATTGGTTTACGGGCCACCTCCCAAACCGGATTGGATAGTTTATTAGTTATGGATCTGGCGACAGATTCTGTTTTTATCTCACCTCGATTATCATTCAATTGGAAAATTGGAGACAGGTTCTCTTTAAAAGGAGCTTGGGGGAATTATTTTCAATTCATTAATAATATAGTTTTGGAAGATGTACTCCAAGGTAATTCTAATTTCTGGCTCGTTTCCGATGATAATATTCCAGCGGGATCGGCTGAGCATCAAATCTTAGGGATGAAATATGAAACACGGAATTACCTGTTTGAAGTTGAGGGGTATCGGAAATTTTTAGATGGTCTTGTGGAATATACAAGGCGATTTCAAGAACTAGCTGATTATGGGAATTACTTTTTCTTTGGTGACGGTTATGCCGAAGGAGTAGAATTCCTTGCCCAGAAAAAATCTGGCGCATTTAATGGATGGCTCAGTTATACCTACGCCAATGTTAAATATGATTTTGGTGCTCTTGCGCCAGAACCATACCCTGCCAGCCATGATAAAACACACGAAGCAAAGATTGTCGGAACTTATAAATGGGGTCCATGGAACTTTGCTTCTACTTTTGTCTACTCCACAGGCACACCTTATACAACGCCACAAAGCAGGTATTATCTTCCACTCCTGAATGGCGATGAATTCATCTATATCCATGTAAGCGAAAAAAATGGTTATCGTCTCCCCGATTACCATCGCATGGATGTGAGCGTTTTTCGTCAAATGATTACGCCCGCTTTTAAATGGGATGTGGGCATTTCGGTATTCAATTTATATAACAGGAAAAATGTGAATTACCGGGAATATGATCTGGATGTGATACCCGTGGTTGTTTCTGATATGCTGTTATTGCCCATGACAATAACACTGTTCTTTAAAGTCACATTGAAATAGGTGGATAAAATGAATAATAAATTATTTTTCTCAGCATTAGTGAGTCTCACTTTTTTAACTATCAGTTGTGAGGATGACCTTACACCTGTTCCATTGGAGAACTTAATCGTTGTCAGGGGATATCTTTATGCGGGACAACCGGTGAATGATGTGATACTCGCTTCTACCTTGGCTTTGGATGACGAAAGTGAATCCCCACTCCCACTTGATTCTGCAGAAGTGATTTTAAAACGAGGGACGGAGTCATTTGTTCTGAAGCCAGTTTATTCTTACGATACGACCGAAACTGATACAATATTTGGCATTACTTATGCTTACCCAGATTCCGATTTAGTGGTAGCAGAAGGGGATACTTTTACATTAGAGATAAATTATGATGGCCAACAGTTAAGTGCTGAAACAATCGTCCCAGCCCAGCCGGATAGTTTCACCACAAATTTGGATACTTTATATGTTCCAAATTTCGATCGAAACCGTGACTATATTCGCTGGATTTTTGCCGATTCAAATATCGTCCGGTTGAATTGGGATAATTCTAATGACGAGTATCATTATCTGTTAATGGATAATGTAGAAGAAGACCCGCAACCACTCGAAAAAACGTTACCACCTCGATGGCGGCGGTTTATTTCGCAACCATTCATTGATACCACATATACCATGTTCGCCAGTACGATCACACATTTTGGCCGTCATGATATTGTGTTATTTCATGTTCAAGAAGACTATGTCCTTTTGTATCAATCCAGTGGACAGGATTCACGCGATCTGAATGAACCTTTCAGCAATATTAATGGAGGCTTAGGAATGTTCACAGCCTTCAATAGTGATACGGTTTCTATCGTGTTGTTGCCTGAGGAATAAAAATGAATTAGTTAATTCGGAAAAGGGGAATCAGATTAGATTCCCCTTTTTTTGACTGTTTCATTTTATTTAATTTATAATAGTAAGATTTGTTTTTTTAATCACAATGGGTCTCAGATGGAAATAATAGAAACATTAATAAATGAAATTATTGGATTCTTGGGCATCACTCAAGCTTGGGAAATTCTAAAATCCGGTGATTACAGCACTTTCAAAAGCTATGATGGGATTGTATCGCTTATTTATCCGATGATGCCATTTCTGTTGATCGTGGAGTTAATATTGGGTCTTTTTCACAAAAACCCCCAGACTAAAGTTTATAAAGTCAATTTTCTAATTTATATATTTAATCGGTTTATAAGCCGGTTTATTGGTATTGCCATGGTGGCTTTTAGCATAGGTCTTTTTCAATCATTTGCACCGATTAAAATAGGGCTTTCTTGGTATGGTTTTATTTACGGATATATTATTTGGGAGCTGGGTCATTTCGTGTACCATTTTTTAGCCCATAAAGTGCGCCTTTTTTGGTGTCTTCATTCCACCCATCACGCTCCCGAGGATATGAATCTATCTGTTTCTCACGCCCACTTTTTCTTGGAAGCACCTTATGCCGACATAATTCGAACGACTGTGTGTATTCTCTTGGGGGTTCA
>JABGTK010000074.1 GCA_018647265.1 Candidatus Neomarinimicrobiota bacterium
CTTCCGATTAAAACAAAAATTGTAGGTCGCAGAGAAGTCTGATGAAAAGACAAGAATTAAACGATTTATCGCTGGCAGATATTGAAACTAAATTACATGACAATCTTGAAGATTTGCAGAATTTACATTTTCAAAAAGCTTTGCAGCAGTTAGAAAATCCAATTCGGATAAAACATTTGAAAAAAGAAATCGCCCAGTTAAAAACGGTTAAAAATGAATTTGACCTTGGACTGCGTGGCGGAAAGGATGAGAAATAATCGTGGCTGAAAGAAAAAGACAGACCATGGTTGGGGAAGTAGTCAGTGATAAAATGGAAAAGACTGTCGTTGTCCAGGTTACACGGAAAATTCCACATCCAGTATATAAAAAATACGTAAAGAGATTTAAGAAATTCAATGCACATGTTGAATCAATATCACCTAAAATGGGCGATGTTGTGAAAATCAGTGCCATGCGCCCGATGAGTAAAACTAAGCGGTGGCGTGTGAGTGAAATTATTCGTGAATCCGTAAAAATTGGATAATTGAAGTGATTCAACAAGAAACTAGACTTAAAGTAGCCGATAACTCAGGCGCCCGAGAAGTGTTATGCTTCAAAGTTTTGGGTGGCAGTCGTCGTCGCTATGCTACCGTTGGCGATATGATTGTTGTTACGGTTAAACAGGCCATCCCAGGTGGCATTGTTAAAAAGGGACAAGTTACTCGCGCCGTTGTTGTGCGGACAACCAAAGAAGTACGGCGAGCTGATGGATCTTACATCCGTTTTGACGATAACGCGGCCGTGCTATTGACTTCTGCCGGCGAACCGCGTGGTACCCGTGTTTTAGGTCCGGTTGCACGTGAATTGCGTGATAGCGGTTATATGAAAATAGTGTCAATGGCACCGGAGGTACTTTAATGAAAATTAAAAAAGGTATGACTGTCCGGGTTATTAGGGGAAATCATCGCGGTGAAGAAGGTAAAATTCTCCATGTTTTTCCGAAAAAAAATAGAATTATAGTAGAAGGCGTTAATTTTATTAAGCGTCACACACGTCCCTCTCAGGATAATCCTCAGGGTGGAATTGTTGAAAGAGAAGCAGCAATGCACGTTTCAAATGTTATGTTGGTCCAAGGTGGTAAAACAACGCGCATCGGTTATAAAAAATTAGATGATGGTACTAAAGTGCGTATCGCCAAAAGAACCGGCGAAGAGATTGGTTCATAAAAATGACTGATAAGAAAAAAACACAATATACACCGGCGCTAAAGCAGAAATATAGGGATAATGTTGTGGCTGGTATGATGGAGCGTTTCAATTATACCAATATAATGGAAGTTCCCCGTATCTCCCATATTTCTATAAATATGGGTATTGGTGATGCGAAGGACCATCCCAAGAAATTGGAAAGTGCCATTCAGGAATTAACTTTAATTTCGTGCCAAAAGCCTGTTGTGACAAAAGCACGAAAAGATATTTCTAATTTTAAAATTAGAAAAGGATTTCCCGTTGGATGCAAAGTAACAATTCGCGGAAATCGTATGTATGAATTTTTGGAAAGGCTAATTAGTATAGCTCTTCCACGAACCCGTGATTTTAGAGGATTGTCATTTAAATCCTTTGATGGTAGCGGAAATTATACTTTCGGTGTGAAAGAACAGATCATTTTTACAGAGATTAATTATGATAAAATAGATAGTATCCGTGGTATGGATATTTCATTTACAACAACAGCGAAAACCAACGATGAAGCGTATTGGCTGTTGAAATTGACCGGTCTTCCTTTGCGGGATAAGCCGGTGAAACAAGAAGAGGTTATTGAGGCTGCTTAATGGCTAGAAAATCACTCATTGTAAAGGCAAAAAGAAAACCAAAGTTTAGTTCTCGTGGATATAACCGCTGTTTTAATTGCGGTCGTCCTGATGGGTTTTTGAGAAAATTTGGTCTTTGTCGTATTTGTTTTAGAGAAATGGCGCTTAAGGGAGAAATCCCTGGAGTGACCAAGGCAAGCTGGTAGGAGGAATAGATTATGGCTATGACTGATCCAATTGCTGATATGCTTACTCGCATTCGGAATGGAATGGCGGTGGATAAACGATTTGTTGATATCCCCGCATCCAATCTAAAAAAGCGTATTGCTTTCGTATTGAAAGAAGAAAAGTATATCGAAGACTTTATGTTTGTTGAGAATGGTGTAAAATCTTTTGTCCGTGTTTTTCTGAAATATGATTATCGTGGAAAAGCAGTAATCACAGGTATTGAACGGGTGAGTAAACCGGGACTCCGTGTTTATGTTGGGCAAGGAGAAATTCCACGCGTTTTAGATGGACTGGGTATTTCAATTTTGTCTACATCGAAAGGTGTCGTATCAAATAAAGCTGCTAAACGCATGGGCATCGGTGGCGAAATATTATGCAAGGTCTGGTAAAGATTTATGTCAAGAATTGGTAGAAAAGTTATCGAAGTCCCCGAAAGTGTCACCATTAGTTTGAGTGGCAAAATAGTTGGGATAAAAGGTCCGAAAGGATCTTTGAATGTACCCGTCCATGCTGAAATGTTGTTGAAACAGGAAAATGATTCGATTGTAGTTGATCGTCCTTCTGATTCCCGTTCTCATCGTTCGCTTCATGGTACGACGCGTCAATTGATTGCAAATGGCATTCAGGGCGTTTCGGAAGGATTCTCAAAAGAATTAGAAATTAGAGGCGTGGGTTATCAAGCCAATATGCAGGGAAAATTCCTTGTGATGCAGCTTGGTTATTCTCACGATATTTATTTTGAACCACCGGGAGAAATTGATATCAAAACCAACCGAACTGAAATAACTGTTTCTGGAATTAACAAACAGTTAGTCGGTGAAGTTTCGGCAAAGATTCGTTCATTCCGTAAACCTGAACCTTACAAAGGTAAAGGGATTCGTTATAAAAACGAATTTGTGCGTTCAAAACAAGGTAAAACCGTTGGTAGTGGTGCTTAATGAAAAAAATATCAGCAACAGAAATACGTAACCAGCGTAGGCGGAATCGCAGTAAAGGCAAAAATGTCGGACATCCCGACAGACCGCGACTGGTTGTATATCGTTCTAACAAACATATTCGCGCCCAAATCATTGATGATTTGAGCGGATCAACATTAGCAGCAGCTTCATCCCTGGATAAAAATATGTCCGCAGATGTAGCTAAAGCTGAATCAAAAACTGACGTCAGTGTTTTAGTGGGCACTGCAGTAGCAGAACGCGCCATTGAAAATAAAGTCAGTAAAGTTGTATTTGATAGAAATGGACATCCTTACCAAGGCCGCGTAAAAGCAGTAGCTGACGCTGCGCGTAAAGCTGGCCTGGAATTCTAAAGAATAGAAAAAATATATGATTAATCCTGCAGAACTGGACCTTAAAGAAGAAGCTGTTGTACGTGTAACGCGTGTTGCAAAGGTAACTTCAAGGGGAAAAAATTTCAGCTTTGGCGCCTTGGTCGTCGTTGGTGATGGTAATGGACATGTTGGCATTGGGCAAGGAAAAGCCGGTGAAGTCATGACCGCCATCAATAAGGCGAAAGAAAATGCAAAACAAAGCATGGTTAAGGTTGCTATAGTAAATGGTACAATACCTCACAAAATTATATCCCGTTATGGTGCAAGCAAAGTGATGCTGAAACCAGCTGCTCCCGGTACCGGTATTATAGCTGGTGCTGCTGTTCGCGCTGTAATGGAACAGGTGGGTGTAAACAATATTTTAACAAAGCGATTTGGATCAAACAATCCAATGAATGTTACCAAGGCTACTATCCAAGCATTGATGGATTTGCAAGATGCAGTTAGTGTGGCCAACAAACGTGGTATAACAATCAAGGAAGTGTTTAGTTAATAATGGCCAAAGCAAAAACTATAAAAATTACTCAGATTAAAAGTCCTATCGGGTATAAGCAAAAAGCAAAAGCCACTTTAAAGGCCTTAGGTTTGCGTAAAATACATCAAACTATAGAGCAGGTAGATTCTCCAGTGCTTCGTGGTATGATTAGCCGTGTGGATTATTTAGTGAAGGTTGAGGAAAGCTGATGAAACTTGGTGAATTAAGACCAACAGATGGTGCAACTCATAGCAAAAAACGCGTGGGTCGCGGTCATGGGTCAGGGCTAGGAAGAAATGCCGGTCGGGGTGATAATGGTTATCATTCCCGTTCAGGTTCAAAACGTCGCGCATGGTTCGAGGGTGGTCAGATGCCATTGCATCGCCGTGTCCCAAAGCGTGGTTTCTCAAACTATTTATTCAAAAAAGAATTTCAATTGGTGAATGTATCTGATCTTGAAAGTTTAGATGTGGATACAGTTGATGCTACAGTTTTAAAGGCTAATGGTCTGGTTCGTTATGCTATGCGTCCCATTAAAATTTTGGGTGACGGTGAATTAACAAAAAAATTAAATGTATCTGCTGATGCTTTTAGTGCTTCTGCCAAAGAAAAAATTGAAAAAGTTGGTGGATCGGTAACCGAATAGTGATTGATAAATTCAAAAATATTTTTGTAATTCCTGAACTTCGGAGAAGGATCCTCTTTACTCTAGGAGTTCTCGTTGTCGTACGTTTAGGGGCACATATTCCAATTCCCGGTATTGATGGCGAAGTATTGGCCCTTGCATTCCAGGGATTGCAAAATACTCTATTTGGATTGTACAATATGTTTGCTGGTGGTGCATTTGAAAAGGCCACCTTGTTTGCACTGGGAATTATGCCATACATCTCAGCATCGATTATAATTCAGCTTATGAGTACTGTTGTACCTTATTTCCAGCGTCTCCAAAAAGAAGGAGAAGCCGGACGAAAAAAGATTACACAAGTAACCCGTTATATTACGGTATTAATTGGTGCTATGCAGGCTTACGGAATTGTAGCTGTATTACTGCCATCCATGTCTTCCGGGGGACAGTCGGTAGTTATTAACCCAGGTTTTGGTTTTATTTTCACTGGAATGGTCAGTTTAATTACCGGTGTTATTTTACTTATGTGGTTAGGTGAACGGATAACAGAACGTGGTATCGGAAATGGTATCTCTTTGATTATTATGGTTGGTATCGTTTCACGGATTCCGAATGTGATCGTGAGTGAAATTACATTGATTAGTGAAGGTGTTCGTGGCCTTTTAAGTGAAGTAATTCTTGTTGGAATTATGTTTGCCATAATTGCATTTGTAGTTCTCTTGACTCAGGGGACACGAAAAATTCCAGTTTCTTATGCCAAGCGTGTTGTGGGACGTAAAGTTTATGGTGGCCAGTCCACCCATATTCCATTAAAGGTTAATACGGCTGGTGTTATGCCAATTATTTTTGCACAATCAATTATGTTCATTCCCAGCACTGTTGCTACATTTTTTGGTGATAATGAATTTATGCAGGGTGTACTGCGTTGGTTTTCATTTGATCATCCGGTATATTGGATTGTGTTTGGCATCATGATTGTATTTTTTACCTATTTTTATACAGCTATAGCTTTTGATCCGAACCAAGTGTCTCAGCAGATGAAACAGCATGGTGGATTTATTCCCGGAATTCGTCCAGGTAAAAAGACAGCAGAATATATTGACAATATTTTATCAAGGGTAACGTTACCCGGCTCCTTTGCCTTGGCATTGGTAGCTATTTTTCCTTACATACTCATGCAAGCCATGGATGTAAGTTATGATCTTGCTTCATTCTTTGGTGGAACTAGTCTATTGATTATTGTGGGTGTTGCCTTAGATACATTACAGCAAATTGAATCTCATCTTATGAGTCGTCATTATGATGGTTTCTTAAGCAAAGGTAAAATTCGCGGTCGGAGACGGATGTAATGGTTCGTATTCGAACACAACGCGAGATTGACCTGGTTAACATAAGTTGCCAGATTGTCGCGGATACATTGGAAATGCTAAGTGAATATATTGTGCCAGACGCAAGCATTCTTGAATTGGATGAGATGGCAGAAGAATTTATTCGTTCCCGAGGAGCTCGTCCGGCTTTTAAGGGATATATGGGATTCCCGGCTACTTTATGTGTATCTGTAGACGATGAAGTGGTTCATGGCATACCGACAGATCGCGTTCTTGAAGAAGGTCAAATTGTTGGTGTTGACTGTGGTGCTGAAAAAGACGGTTACTTTGGCGATCACGCTCGGACATTTGCAGTGGGAACTATTTCTGAAGAAAAACAACAATTAATGGATATTACGCGCGAATCTCTTTTGAGAGGAATTGCGGAAGCAAAACCGGGGAATTATGTATCCGATATTGGTTATGCTATCCAATCTTTTGTAGAACAGTATGGCTATTCAGTTGTCCGAGAATTAGTTGGACATGGTATAGGAACGAAACTTCATGAAGAGCCTCAAGTGCCGAATTATGGTGAGCCTAAACAGGGATATAGACTTCGTGAAGGAATGTGTATAGCAATTGAGCCTATGATTAATATGGGTGTAAAAGAAATTAAAACAGATGCTGATGGTTGGACTATCCGTACGCTTGATGGTGAAGCATCTGCTCATTTTGAACATACAATTGCAATTACAGCAAATGGGCCTGTAATTCTCAGTGAAGGGGAAAAAGTACTTGGCTAAAGAACAAGCCATCCAGGTAGAAGGAATTATTAAAGAAACACTGCCTAATGCAATGTTTAGAGTTGAGGTTGAAATTGGTGATTCAACCCATGAAGTCCTCGCTCATGTTAGTGGAAAAATGCGTATGCATTTTATAAAAATTTTACCGGGTGATGTAGTGAAATTAGAGATTTCACCATATGATTTATCCCGGGGACGTATTACTTACCGAAATAAGTAGGGAGTTATGAAAGTAAGATCTTCAGTTAAGAAAATTTGTGCCAAATGCAAAGTCATTCGCCGCAAGGGTGTGGTGAGGGTCATTTGCGAAAATCCAAAACACAAACAGAGACAAGGTTAGGAGAAAGAAATGGCACGTATATCAGGTATTGATATTCCTCGCGAAAAGAAAGTTCCTTTTTCGCTGTGTTACATCCATGGTATTGGGTTAACCCTGGCGAATAAGATTTGCGATCACGCAAAGATAAATAAAGATACTCGGGTTAGAGATTTATCCGAAGATGAGGTTTCATCTGTTCGTGATGCAATCTCAGCTCTAGAGATCAAAGTGGAAGGTGAGCAGCGGACTCAAGTTTCCATGAATATAAAGCGTAAAAGAGATATTGGTTGTTATCAGGGGTTACGTCACCGTCGCGGTTTACCCGTTAACGGGCAACGAACTAAAACAAATTCCAGAACCCGTAAAGGGAAACGCCGTACAATCGGTCTTGGATCAAAAGAATAGGTATTGAATTGGCTAAACCAAACAAAGATATTAAAAAGAAAAAGAAAAAAAGGTCGGTCGAGGCAGCAGGCATTGCTCACATTAAGGCCACCTTTAATAACACTCATATTACATTGACTGATAAATTTGGAAATGTGGTTGCATGGTCTACAGCCGGCACCAGCGGATTTAAAGGGTCAAGAAAAAGTACATCTTTTGCCGCAACATTAGCTGCAGAAAAAGTAGGTAATGAAGCTGTTGCCCTGGGCATGCAAACTGTAGAAGTGAAAGTAAAAGGTCCAGGTTCCGGTCGGGAATCAGCCATCAGAGCATTGGCTATTGCTGGTTTAGTTGTCACCTCTATACGTGACGTTACACCTTTACCACATAATGGATGTCGTCCTCCTAAAAGACGACGCGTTTAAAAAGAGAATTTTATGGCAAAATCAACTATTCCAAAAGGCAAACTAGTTCGAAAATTCGGTGAAAACATTTTTGGTAATCCGAAATATGATAGTCTGCTAAATAAAAAACCATATTCACCGGGACAGCATGGTCAAACCCGCCGCCGTCGTTTATCCAACTATGGCGTTCAGTTACGGGAAAAACAAAAGATCAAAGCAATGTATGGCGTATTGGAACGTCAATTCCGGAATTATTTCCACAAAGCAGAAACAATGACAGGCGAAACAGGTACAAATTTGCTTCAATTACTTGAATGCAGATTAGATAATGTGGTATATCGTCTCGGTTTGGCATCTACCCGTGCCCAGGCACGTCAATTGGTAAGTCACGCTCATTTTATGTTGAACAACAGGAAATGTAATTATCCTTCTGCTTCAATTAAACCCGGCGATGTAATTCAAGTCCGCGATCGGTCCAGGAAGATGGAGAAGATTATGGAATCCATGAAAAGAATTAAAGGTGATATTGAATTACCCTGGTTAGAACTAGATAAATCAAAGATGTCCGGTACATTTTTGGCAGTGCCAGAACGGGATGAAATGGCACTTACTGTCAACGAACAATTGGTAGTAGAACTTTACTCCAAGTAAATAAAAAGCTAAGGAATTTTATGGCTAAAGAATACGATTTAAAAATCAAAACTGACGATAAGTCACTCTCAGAAACTTATGGTAAATTCATCATTCAACCACTCGAAAGAGGCTATGGCGTAACGGTTGGAAATGCACTTCGTCGTGTATTAATGACAAGTTTGCCCGGTGCCGCAATCACCAATGTAAAAGTTGATGGCGTTCTGCACGAATTCTCAACGATAGAGGGTGTTAAAGATGATATGGCTGACATCATTCAAAACTTGAAAGGTGTTCGTTTTAAATTATCTGAATCCAATGTGGATAATGTCAAAATTGCCCTTAAAGGAAAACGTACATTTACTGCTACAGACATTCAGGATGCTACGGACCAGTTTGAAGTGTTAAACTTGGATCATTATATTACTGAATTAAATGCCAAAGGATCTATTGAATTAGAATTGCGGATTGGTGTTGGTAAAGGATATGTTCCCTCTGAAGAAAATGAACTGCCAAATGCACCGATTGGTACACTGGCAATCGATAGTATTTTTAATCCTGTAACCAAGGTAACTTATAATATTCAACCTGTTCCGGGTGCGAAAGACCCCATTGAAATACTGAGTATTGAAGTTGAAACTGACGGTTCGGTGACACCACAGGATGCAATAAGTTATTCTGCTACTGTATTGAGGGATCACCTGCGTTTGGTTGAAGCAATCGCCAAACCGGAAGTTCTAGAAGTAACAGAACAAATTAGTGAAGAAGTGATTACCATACGTAATTTGCTGAACTTAACCATTGATGAAATGGAACTTTCTGTACGGAGTCATAACTGTCTTGTTGCAGCTGGTATCAAATACATCTATGAATTGGTCAGTAAAGAAGAAGCTGAAATGCTAAAGTATAAAAACTTTGGTCGAAAATCTCTCACTGAATTGGTTGAAAAGCTGGACGAAATGGGAATCAGCTTCGGCATGGATGTAGATAAATATTTAAAACTGGAAGTTTAATCGAATAATGAGACACCGGAAGAAAGGTCGTAAACTTGGCGTTAATGTTTCCCATCGGAAGGCAATGCTGAAGAATTTAGCGGCCAACTTAATTGAACATAAACGAATTAAAACCACCGATTCGCGAGCCAAGGAATTGCGCACTTTTATTGAACCTTTGATCACAAAGGCCAAAAAAGGCGATTTGAATTCCATTCGCCAAATTGCGAAGAAACTAAATCGTAAAGAAGTGGTCCATGCATTGGTTCATGAAATTGCACCAGTTTTTGCAGAACGAAATGGCGGATATACGCGTATCATTAAACTGGGATTTCGGGATAATGACCGTGCTTCTGTTTCATTGATCGAATTGGTCGATTTTGATGGTGCTACTGCAGCACAGGTGGCTGAAGCTTCCTAATAGTAATTCGTTGAAAAAACAATCCAGAAAAATCCAACTAAGGGCAGCGGTTTCCGTTGCCCTTCTTTTTTCCCTGAACTGGGCAGCAAATCCATCCCGTGGTGAATTTAAAGATCGCTATCTTTGGGTGGTTCGAAATACAATGACCAATCCTGAGAGCATCGATAAAATGCTCCAATTCGCCACACTCAATCGATTTAACCAAATTTTGGTCCAAGTACGGGGCAGGGGTGATGCTTATTATGTCTCTGACCTTGTTCCCAAATCTCACCTCATAAAAGATACAGATTTCGATCCGTTAGCTTATCTAATCCCAAAGGCGAAGGCACAAGGTATCCAAGTGCATGCTTGGGTGAATGCTTATTTATTATGGTCATCGCGAGTCAAGCCTTTGCAGGATGATCACATACTTTATTCCCATCCGGAATGGATCGATCAAAATAAGAGAGAAGAGCTGAACCTTAAAAAGGAAATGCAGAAATTTAATGGCGGTAAGAATGGAAATGAGGGTTTTTACCTTTCGCCAAATCATCCTAAAGTAAATTCTTATTTATTATCGGTATTTCGAGACTTGATTGAAAATTATGAATTGGACGGCCTTCATTTAGATTATATCCGCTATCACGATTCAGACTTCGGCCAAAATCCCGGTGCCATTGCTTATTATAGGAAACATAACGATTTGAGTGCAGACCCTTCCAAAATGACCGGCACATCGGTATGGAGTGATTACAAAAGAAAAGCGGTGACAGATCTTGTTCGGGAAACAAAAAATTTAATTGAAACTGTTCGACCTAATATGGAATTGACGGCGGCGGTAAAGCCCAACCTTTATCAAGCGAGAGAACGCTTTTATCAGGAATGGGATGTATGGCTGGCAGCGGGGTATTTAGACAAAGCTGTGGTCATGAATTATACCAAAGATTTAAAAGATTTTGCTGCCAATATTGATATTATGTACGATAATCTTCCGTCAAAATATAGAAAAAAGATTGTTATGGGGATTGCCACATACAATCAACCGGCGAGGCATGTTGTGGATAAGGTAAAGTACACGCGTGTGACACGGTTTAATGGCATATCATTTTTCTCTTATAATGTAATGGTTCAGAATCCACGATACTTTCGATCGATTAAGAAAATCCTTTACCCGCGAGGATAGATATATCATCGTTCTTCAAAGGGAATAATTATTCCCTCTTCCACATACTCTTTCAATAGCCTCAAATACTTCGCCCAGCAATAGGAAGAAACACGAAAATGGTCGTTGGTTTCTCTCCAGCCAGTATGCTCAAAGCATAGCTCAGTGGCGTCATTATTTTCGGTCAAAAAAAAGCGGACTTTTGTCCCGGTCCAATCTCCATCGGCAAGGGTAATTTCTAATACAAATTTAGCATTTTCTTCATTTTCTAATGCTATAGCGCGCCAGTCATATTCATCACTGAAATATAATTTATATTCGGCACCCAATTCGGGATGGCCGGCCGATGATTTTGTCCACCATGCATTGAGTCCTTTCGGAAAAGCCACAGCGCGGTACACATTTTCAATAGAAGATTCTATTGTAAGGTTATGGAGTATGTCAGGCATTGATTAAATTTCGGACATAATTTTTGCATAATAAAAGGATTTAATTGCATGTTGAAACGGACCATTATTGCTCCCCGTGGAACAGAACTCTCCTGTAAAAACTGGCAGATTGAAGCGCCATATCGTATGATTCAGAACAATCTTGATCCCGATGTGGCTGAAAACCCCGATGAATTGGTTGTCTATGGCGGTAAAGGAAAAGCTGCACGAAATTGGGAATGTTATGATTCTATTTTGGCAACGCTAAAACGAATGGATGAAGATGAAACTTTATTGGTTCAATCGGGGAAGCCGGTAGGTGTATTGAAAACGCATACATGGTCCCCACGAGTACTCATCGCCAATTCAAACCTTGTACCCAACTGGGCCACATGGGATCATTTTAACGAATTGGATAAACTGGGACTCATGATGTACGGTCAAATGACCGCCGGTTCGTGGATATATATCGGCACCCAAGGGATATTGCAAGGCACTTACGAAACATTCGCCGCTGCAGCAAAACAGCATTATAATTCTGATCTCACCGGAAAATTGGTAGTTACTGCTGGACTTGGTGGTATGGGCGGCGCTCAGCCTCTATCCGTTACCATGAATAATGGTGTTACCATTTGCATCGAAATTGACCCATTTAGGATTCAGCGCCGGTTAGAGACAAAATATCTTAATGTAGCAACCGATTCCCTTGATGATGCCTTATCAATGGCCCGTGATGCACAGAATAAGGGTGAACCTCTATCTATTGGCCTGCAGGGGAATGCCGCCGATATTGTGCCCCAAATGGCTAAATTGGGGATTGTACCAGATATGGTCACCGATCAAACTTCTGCCCACGATGAGTTAGATGGTTATGTGCCCAATGGAATGACCTACGAAGCGGCCCTAGCATTACGCAAATCTGATCCTGATGAGTATATTAAAGAGAGTTTCCGCGCCATGGCAGAACATTGCCAGGGGATGTTGGATTTGAAAGCGCAAGGTGCCATTGCATTTGATTATGGTAACAATCTTCGCGGACAAGCAAAAAAAGCGGGTGTCGAAAATGCATTCGATTTTCCCGGTTTTGTACCGGCTTATATCCGTGATCTTTTTTGTGAGGGGAAAGGACCCTTCAGATGGGTGGCTTTGTCCGGCGATCCGGAAGATATTTATAAGACAGATGAAAAACTTTTGGACATGTTTCCCGAAGATGAGACACTATCCCGTTGGATTAAATTGGCCCGGGAACAAGTGCAATTCCAAGGATTACCATCACGAATTTGCTGGTTAGGATATACCCAAAGAGCCAAGTTTGGTGTGGCGTTAAATCAGATGGTGGCTAGCGGGGAGCTTTCCGCGCCAGTAGTAATTGGCCGTGATCATTTGGATTGTGGCTCCGTGGCGTCACCTTATCGTGAAACAGAAGCAATGAAAGATGGTTCAGATGCTGTTGCAGACTGGCCTTTACTCAATGCATTAACTAGCGCTGCTAGTGGATCAACTTGGGTTTCCATTCATCATGGTGGAGGTGTAGGTATGGGGTTGGCCATTCATGCGGGTCAGGTGATTTGTGCCGATGGTACTCCAGAAATGGAAAAGCGGTTGGAAGCAGTTTTAACCAACGACCCGGGAATGGGAATTTTACGTCACGCCGACGCGGGATACGAAGATGCGATTCAGAATGCGAAAGATTGGGATGTGGATATTCCTATGATTGAAGGATGAATTTATCATATTCATAAATAAATCACTCATGCAGGACGTGCCGTCCTGCGAATACAACGATGAATAATAGACAGGACACTGAGTCCATTATCTGTTCATGACGACACGTCCTGAACGAGGTAAAATAGTTTAGAGTTGGGATGATATTTATATATGAAGCGTAACTGGGTAAAAGATAGCCCAAATCCCTATTTTTTAACACATACTGTGTTAGATTGGACTCATGTTTTTATTAATACAACTTTAAACAGTGTTATCTTAGATGCATTTAATCACTATCGATTTGGTTACGGAGTTCAATTCTATGGGTATGTGATTATGCCGAATCATATTCATTATATCGCCCAGTTCAATCAAGAGAAATATGGGTTAAGTGACTTTGCAAGGGATTTTAAAAGTACGGTGACAAAAAAAATATTTGATTTAATTAAACTAAATTCAAAAGAATCTAGTTTTCCAGTTTTTAAACTTTTTAGTAAAAATGGGTTGAAAATAAAATCGTCAGGAGAATTGATAGATTTCTTATTAGAATCCGGAAGAAATGCAGACCAAGATATCAAACTTTGGAGAGATGATGAGACACCAATTATTTTGGAAACGGAAGAAATGGGAACCCAACGGTTGAATTATCTACATGAGAATCCTGTGAAAAAAGGTTGGGTCGAGAAACCTGAAGATTATACTTATTCCAGTGCATCCTTTTATCTAAATGGAAAAACATTTCCATTTAGAGTTAACAATTTATTCGAAGAAGAATGAACTCATTTTTAATAACTCCACATCTTCATTTGTTCAGGACGACACGTCCTAAACGAGGAAGTATGTTTAGAGTTTAAATTTGAAGAAACATCTCTCAATCACTCATGCAGGACGTGCCGTCCTGCGAATACAACGATGAATAATAGACAGGACACTCAATCCATTATCTGTTCAGGACGACACGTCCTGAAGGAGTCTCGTTGAAATTATTAATGAAAAATCATCAATCAACAATCCAAAATTCAAAATCGACAATTCTTACAAACGTCGGTTGTTTGGTTACAGCTAATTCAGACGGTGTTCAAACTTTCGAGAATACATCAATCCTGATTGAAAATGGACGAATTGCAGCAATTGGTGAAGGCAATGCTGACCATATAATCGATTGTGGTGGAAAAATGGTTACGGCGGGATTTGTTGATTCACATACCCATCCAGTATTCTATAATAAACGTGACGAAGAATATGCCATGCGACTGGCGGGTTCATCCTACGAAGAAATTGCCGAAAAGGGCGGTGGAATTATATCCAGTGTGGAAGGTGTAAGAAATGCATCTAAAGAAGAATTAAAAGAAAAAGTAGCATCCCGAATGGATCGTTTCATTTCAATGGGAACCACAACAGTCGAAGCGAAGTCTGGTTATGGTCTGGATGCTGAGTCCGAATTAAAATCTCTCCATGTGATAGATTCCGTTAATCAATCTCATTCCATTGAAATGATACCCACTTTTATGGGTGGTCATTCCTTTCCAAAAGAATTTGTCAATAATCGTGATTCTTATATTGATCTTCTGTGTGATGAAATGATTCCTGCTGTTGCGGCCCAGGGTATCGCCCTATTTAATGATGTATTTTGTGAAAAGGGCTATTTTACGGTTGAACAATCAAAACGGATTTTAGAAGTGGGTAAGAAACATGGTTTAAAACCACGCCTCCATGCGGATGAATTTGTCGATTCCGGCGCAGCTGAATTGGCGGGTGAAGTGGGCGCATTTTCAGCTGATCACCTCATGGCAGTGAGCGAAGATGGAATCCGTACTTTATCACAGAATGATGTGGTGGCGACGCTTCTACCAGGAACGACCTTTTTCCTTGGCAAATCATCTTACGCACCGGCGCGAAAACTAATTAACGCGGGAATTACGGTAGCATTAGCCACAGACTTCAACCCCGGGAGTTGTCATATTCAATCCATGCCCTTCATTATGTCCTTGGCATGCATGCATTTGGACATGACGGTGGAAGAAGCTTTGCAGTCGGCTACCTATAGCGGAGCCAAAGCATTGGGATTGGACAATGAAATTGGTTCCATCGAAGTGGGAAAAAGAGCCGATCTTATCCTTTGGGAGATAGATTCACTTTTGGATATTCCTTATTACGTTTCAAACCATCCAATTGGGCGTGTATTAAAGAATGGAAAAGTTGTATTTGGCGCTTGACTCGGGGACAAGTCTTCCTGTAAAATAGCGTCTGTTTAATGATAATATATGGTAATTAAATGACCTTAAGAAAAATTCTCACATTGGCCACCATTTTTGTAATGAGCACACAGTTCGTTTTTGCGAATTATGCTTTTTATAAGAAAGTGACTAATACTTGTAAATATTACCGCGTAACTGTTGATGAAAAGAAAATGTCTCTCACCAAGAATGCCAATGGTTCTTACCATTTCAGTATAGAGATGGAAAGCCTTCGGAATAATTTCGAAATGGTGATGCTCGTGGGATTTATTTCCGTCGGGCAGGCTATGAATCATCAAGCATCGTTCGCGAAGAAAAAATCCGGATATACGGCTATTCTGCCTGAAAATACAGAAGTAACAGTATCAATCCCCGTATCTCGGCAAAGTACAATTATCACGGCGAAGGCCACGGCTGAACAAATACGTCAATTAACAGACGGTAAAATTGATTCAGCTAGGTTTATGCGCTTGATAAAAGATTCAATTCAAACACTGTAAAAGGAGGAAGAATGTTAGATCCTACCAGTTGGGGTGGCATGTTTGCACAGTATGGTCGTTCTTTACTATGGGCGATTACTGCGGCTATCGGTTTCGGTTTAGGCGTTGGAATTTCGCTGAAAGTTTTCGATTGGCTATCAACAGACATTGACGAATGGGAAGAAATTAAAAAAGGAAATATGGGTGTTGCCCTAATTTTCGTTGCTCTCATCGTTATGGTTGGTTTAATCGTTTATAAAGTAATTTAAACGTAACCGACAACACTCTTGAAACCCCGCATTTTGCGGGGTTTTTTGTTTTTATGATAAACTCAACTATTCACCTACGAATCGTTGCGCTTTAATTGATTATATAAGTTTAACTAGTTCTTCTAGAGAGTCTTGGTCGGTGGTATCAAATTGACCAATACGGTCTCCATCAATATCCAAAACTGCCGTTAATTTCCCATCTTTAATAATGGGAACTACGATTTCAGAAACAGTTTGATCATCGCAGGATATATATCCTGGAAAGGTTGACACATCATCAATAATGACAGTTTTTCTCTCAGAAGCCGCTTCTCCGCAAACTCCCTGTCCAAAAGTGATATGGCTACAGGCTAACACATTTCCTTGATAAGGACCAATCTCAAGTAAGTCTTGTTTTACAACACGATAAAAGCCACAGAATATCCATTCACTAAATTCAGATTTAAGGATCGATGACAACGTAGCCATTTTACCAATGTCCTCCATGGAGTAGCCTTCGAGGGCGGCGCGTGTTGCGCTTAATACATTTTGATAGCGTGAGGTCTTATCCATAATTCATCCAGATAAAATAGGCAACACTTGCACCCACAACCGTATTGATGAAATTCACCATATCATTACCAATCCACCGAGAGCCGAATATCAATTCTGTTTTTTGATCACAATGGTAGCGATCCTCAGTTTGTTCACCGCATGAGGGACATTTAAATTGAGCTTGAATAAATCGTCCGAGAATTGAATCGGTTAACGATCCAGTTAATCCTGCGATGGTTAATGGTAATAACAAGTCATTCATCATTAGTATTTCTTCTCCGAGGAAACCGATGATAAATGCACCGAGCGCTGAGCCTAAGATTCCCATTACAGTCACCCCACCGGATACACCTCTTTCTACAATCTTTTTTGAAAGAACGAGTCGCGGTTTTGAACGGGAATAAAATCCGATTTCCGTGGCCCATGTATCCGCTGTGGCAGCACCAATAGCGCCGAGGTATAAAACTATAGCAGGAGGGAAATTCCAGAAAAAATAGATAATGGCAAAGATGGCGCCTACACCGCCATTTGCTAATATTTGTAAAATATTTCGATTTGCATATTGTTTATGGTGCAAATGAGACAGGATAGAAGATGAAGCAAAGAAAAATACTAGCGGTGTAATCCATGGCCATCCGCCAGCGCCAAAGACCAAAATACCGATGAGATAACCACTAATTGCACCACTGGATGAAACTGCTTTTCGATTCCATGCCAGTGCAAAAATTGCCAACGAAATGGTTGTCCAAAGCAAAAGTTGAGGCAATGTACCGTGGGTGTAATTAATCAGAAAAATCTCGTAGGTTAAAAAAGTGACCAGTGGGACGGATAAATTATCGGAACCTCGAAAACTGATTGACTCCGCGAGAGTAGCAGAAAAAGCGGTGAATATACTGAGTCCAATAAGGACAGGGAATGGAATAAAGAAAGTTGCCTCATAGGCCCGCGCTAACAAATCAGTTCCCAGCATAATAATGAGGAAGGTTGAGCCAAACATGGCCAATGATCCTCGGCGGGATTTTTGGTCGCGCCATGGTAAATAAATTGTTCGTCCTTTGGCTCCGGTTACTGCTGCAATGGGATCGGCAATGGCCAAAACTGAAATGGCAAGGATAAAGGAAATTGGTTTATCCCACCAGAAATATGATAGTAGCAAAATAGCGAATGGGAAATAAACGGTACCATAACTTTTTCGTAATGTTGCGTGCATACTTGCGAATCTATCCGATCGAAGTAATGTCCAGTTAACTATAATAAATAATGAAGATAGAGAAATCAGTTGAATATTAGATTTAAATAAAAATGGACAAATTGAAACTATAAGTCCAACAAAAATATGGACAAATTTTCGCGTGGACTCAGGTGGCCATCCTTGCTTATTTCGGACAAATTCGGCCAAACCTAAAACAATAAAGATTGCAATGAAAATGAGAAGGAAGAGTGTCCAGTCGTTCAATGAATCGAATAGGGTCATGGTTGAAGTTATAAAAAACCCCCCGAAAATAACGGAGGGTTTTTTATAATGATTATGATAGGTAAATCACTTATTGGACTGGATCACCATTGGCATCCAATAAGATTGGATTACCAAACCCGAGAGATTTCATTCCTTCAAGTTGTGTTGCGGCGTCACCAACAACCAAGTAGATCATTTCGTTTGGACGGATCAGTGTCTTCGCCAATGTATTATGGCTTTCAACTGTCATGCTTCGAACAGATTCTTCTTGATCTTTGATATAATCAAAGGGGAAACCATAAGTAGCTATGTTGTCTATCATTCCTCGAAGGGCACCCAACGTTTCAAAACGACGGGCGTTAGATTTCAAAAGAACATTCTTGGTGAAATCTAAATCTTCATCAGAAATGGGCTCATGGTAAGCCGTCATTAGATCTTTAAAAATATTGACTGATTCTTCGGTTGTATTTGAACGAACTCCCGAAGAAGCTGTGAATTTTCCAGGTAATTTTGAACCACTAAAACCCGTGCGTGCTCCGTAGGTAAATCCTTTTTCTTCTCGAAGAACCAAATTCACATCACCACTAAAATTGCCACCCAGTTTCATATTCATAACTGTGGCAGGGAAAAAATCAGGATCAGTGCGAGCTAAGCCAAGGTAGCCAATGCGGATTTCTGACTGTTTGGCATTGGGTACATCGACAAAGTACACGGTTGCATTTTTA
>JABGTK010000075.1 GCA_018647265.1 Candidatus Neomarinimicrobiota bacterium
GAAATTTCTTTCAATTCTTTTGTCCGTTTATTCGTCACTGTTATAATGACACCTTTACGTGCTTTCACTTCCTGGATATTGGATAAAACTTTTTCATAAGTGCGGTCATGGGGCGCCAAAAATACAACGGGCATATTTTCATCAATCAACGCAATAGGGCCATGTTTCATTTCTGCCGCTGGATACCCTTCCGCATGGATATATGAGATTTCTTTTAATTTTAATGCACCTTCTAAAGCAACGGGGAAATTCATTCCGCGACCCAAATAAAGAAAATTATCAGCATCGACTGTTGATTTAGCTACTTCTAAAATATCATCTGAATTATCCAAAACTTTTTGTACTTGGTCGCCGATACCCAACAATGCAGCGGATAGTTCTTTCCCCGATGATTGTGAAAGGCCATTTCGTCTGCCAAAGCATAAGGATAATAAAAACAATACTGTAACTTGGGAGGTAAATGCTTTGGTGGAAGCCACACCAATTTCAGGTCCTGCATGGGTGTAAATACCGCAATCCGTTTCACGCGCTATTGATGATCCTACCACGTTACAAATGCCTACTGTAAGGGCTCCAAACTCTTTCGCTTTTTTGATCGCCGCCAGAGTATCCGCCGTTTCGCCCGATTGAGAAATAGCAATAATTACCGTTCGGCTATCGATGATTGGTTTTCGATATCGAAATTCAGAAGCATATTCTACATGAACAGGAATGCCTGCATATTCTTCCAATAGATATTTTCCCATAATTCCAGCATGCCATGAGGTTCCACAAGCGGTGATGTAAATCCTGTGAGCTTTCTCAATTCGATCTATATAGTCACTAATACCGCCAAGATGGGCAGTTCCTTCATTTAGGTTAAGTCTGCCCCTCAATGTGTCTGTAATCGTATTCACCTGCTCATGAATCTCTTTGAGCATATGATGGGGATATTCACCTTTTTCAATTTCTTCAATCGAAAATTCAATTTCGGTGGCTTCTTTATTGATAATAGAATCATCGGCAATTGATCGTATTTCATGGCCATCTTTCGTAATTGTGACCATTTCACCTTCATCCAAATAAACAACATTTCGAGTATGATCCACGATGGGTGATGCATCGCTGGCGATAAAATATTCATTTTCACCTAACCCAAGAACGAGTGGACTGCCATAACGTGCCGCTACCAGTTTTTCGGGTTCATCACTGCAAAAAGTAACGATACCATAAGCACCAACGACTTGATTCAAAGAAACTTGAACTGCCTGTTCAAAAGAAATCCTTTTTGAGTAATATATATCTGAAATTAATTGAACCAATACTTCCGTATCTGTGTCACTTTTAAATTCGATTCCTTTATCCATAAGCACTTGCTTAATGGCAGAATAATTCTCAATAATGCCATTGTGGATAAGAACTATTTTCCCAGTATGATCCCAATGGGGATGGGCATTTATATCATTGGGTTCGCCGTGAGTTGCCCAGCGCGTATGGCCCATTCCAATCGAACCATTCAGAGTAGAGTCATCGATCTGTTTATCTAATACAGAAACTTTTCCTGCTTTTTTGATTGTTTGGATCCCATCGCCATTCATGACCGCAATTCCAGCGGAATCGTAGCCCCTATACTCTAGGCGTTTAAGACCATTAATCAAAATTGGAACGGCATTCTGCTCTCCGTAGTATCCTACTATGCCACACATAATTTTAATTGTTAATTAATAATTATTAATTTTTAATTAACTATCCTTTTTTTGTTGTGATTATTATTGAAGTTAACAACTTAATAATCTCAGTTACATCATTGTTAATACTTTCAAATTCTGATACTTTTAAATAATCTGTACGATTCAGAAGTTCAAGCCAATATAATGTTTCATTTGATTCTTTCTGAGCAATGGCCAATTTATGAATAAAATCAGCTTTACTTTCTGCATGCTCAGATTCTCTTACCATTGCCCCAACTGAAGTTCCCGACCTTAATAATTGCTTACTAAGAACATACTCATTTTTTTCTGTAGTCAAATATTGGTATAACTTTACAATTCTAATTGCAAAATCAAAACTTTTATCTTTTATAATATTTTTCTTCATATTTCACCATTAACCATTAATAATTAACAATTAATCTCACTCCCACTCAATTGTTCCCGGTGGTTTGGATGTAATATCATAAACAACACGATTAATCCCACGGACAGAATTCACAATCCGATTCGAGATTTTACTCAAGGTATCATAGGGCATTCTATACCAATCGGCAGTCATACCATCTGTACTGGTTACAGCTCGGATTCCGAGCAAATTTTCGTAAGTCCGCTGATCACCCATAACGCCCACCGTTTTGACAGGAATAAGCACGGCGAATGCTTGCCAAATTTCTTGATATAATCCATCTTCATGGAGAATGTCCATATAGACTTGGTCCGCTTCTTGTAAAATTTCAATTCGTTCTTGGGTAATATCACCCATAATTCGAACGGCTAAACCTGGTCCAGGAAATGGATGTCTTTCAATCAATGATTCTGGCAATCCTAACTCACGGCCCACATTGCGTACTTCATCTTTGAATAATTCACGCAATGGCTCCACAAGTTCAAAATTCATATCATCGGGTAGCCCACCCACATTATGGTGACTTTTAATTACATGAGCTGTTTTCCCTTTACTCACACCACTTTCAATCACATCTGGGTAGAGTGTTCCTTGTGCTAAGAAATCCATTTTCCCCATTTCGCCTGAAATTCGATCGAAAGAATAAATGAACTGATTTCCAATAATTTTTCGCTTTTCCTCCGGATCTTTAACTTCAGCGAGTTGAGACAGAAAAATTTCTGATTCATCATAACAATGAATATTCACACCCAAACCAGATTTGAGAGCATTTACACAATTCTGAGCTTCATTTTTTCGGAGGAGACCATGATCAATTAAGACAGCTGTAGATTGTTCACCAATTGCTTTATGTAATAACGCAGCAACAACTGTGGAATCCACGCCACCACTCACACCACATAGCACTTTTCCATCACCCACCTGCTTTCGGATAAGAGCAACTTGTTCATTAATAAAATTTCCTGCAGTCCAAGTGGGTGAACAATTGGCAATTTCTAATAAGAAATTTTGAAGCAGTGTTTCACCTTTTTCAGTGTGGGCTACTTCAGGATGGAATTGTGTAGCCACTCTAGTTTGATCCTCATTGGCCATAGCCGCCACAACGCCATTGGATGAATGGGCCAGTGTGTGCCAACCATTAGGAAGTTCAGTAACACGATCCATATGGCTCATCCAAACTTGTGAACAACCGGATACATTTTTAAATAATCCAGATCCATCATCAACTTCAATTTCTGCAAACCCATATTCACCTTGCCCTGTGGATTCTACCGATCCTCCATTATGATGGGCCAATAATTGCAATCCGTAACAAATGCCTAGAATAGGAATTTCCGCATCTAGAATAGATTCATCAAACTCAGGCGCTTCATCACCAAAAACACTGGAAGGTCCTCCTGATAAGATTAATGCAGCCGGCTTTCTTTCTAATATTTCAGCAAAGGGTGTTTCGGGCGGAAGAATTTCAGAATACACATTTTGCTCCCGCACCCTTCTAGCGATTAACTGGGTGTACTGAGATCCAAAATCGAGGATAACAACGCCGCCGGCGTGAAGTTGGTTCAACTAAAATTCCATTCGTTTAATTCATCCATAAATGGCATATTGGTCATTTGGAGTTGCAATGGTGTTATACTCACGAATCCTTCGCGTAAAGCAACCCCGTCCGATTGAATATCTGTGTCCGGATCTTTAATATCACCGGTCATCCAATAGTATATACGACCGCGGGGATCTTCTCGTTTTTCAAAATGATCTTTGAAATAGATAGACCCTTGATGGGTCACTTGATAGCCCTTAAAACCAGATTCGGGATCTTTTGGGACATTTATATTTAAAAGCGTGTCTTTGGGCAATCCATTTTCCAGGACGGCCTTAACGATTTTTTTAGCCACAACTTTTGAACCGGTGAAATCACAATTACGAAGCGCATCTAAACTGATTGCAATGGATGGAATACCTAAAAATGTTCCTTCTGTCGCGGCTGAAATCGTTCCAGAATACAATAAACTTTGGCCCACGTTCGCCCCCGCGTTGATACCAGAAATAATGATATCCGGTTTTTTATCCATGATGGCCTTAACTGCAATCTTAACTGAATCGGCAGGTGTACCATTTACAGCATAGCCTCTAAATCCACCGGACCGTTTTACCTTTTCGATACGAATTGGATCAGAAATTGTAATGGCATGGCCAACAGCACTTTTTTCTGTATTGGGTGCCACGACAGTTGTTTCACCAATTTCTGACATAGCTTCCCAAAGGGCATAAATCCCGGGAGCGAAAATGCCATCGTCATTAGCGATTAAAATTGATGGCCGGCTCATGCTGATAATAATTCAATTATTTTTGATAAAATTTCTTTCATATTCTCCCTTGGAACAATGTGATCGACAAACCCTTTATCCTGTAAAAATTCTGCTCTTTGGAATCCTTCAGGAAGATCTTCACCAATCGTTTGTTTAATTACCCTAGGTCCGGCAAAACCAATCAATGCCCCTGGTTCCGCTAAAATGATATCCCCCAACATACCAAAACTTGCTGTTACACCACCTGTAGTTGGATCTGTTAAAATGGGAATATACAATCCGCCCTCTTCCTGAAAGCGCGCGAGTTTTGAACTGGTCTTTGCCAATTGCATCAGCGCCAACGCAGATTCTTGCATCCGTGCACCACCGGAAGCACAAACAAGAACGAAGGGGATTTTTTTCTCACGGGCAAGATCAGCCGAGCGAGAAATTAGTTCACCTACCACAGACCCCATACTACCGCCAATGAATCCAAAATTCATAACGCTGAGGATCAGACCCTTTCCATTTATACTCCCAGAATAACAATTAATAGCATCATTTTGATTTGTCTTGGACATGGCTACTTTTAACTGGTCCGTATATTTTTTTTGTGCTTTAAAATTGAGCGGATCAGCCGATTTTACATTTGAGAACAATTCTTCCCGACTTTCCTGGTCCAGCAAAATATCCCGATAAACTGTGGGCAGTACGCGAAAATGATGCCCGCAGTGGCGACATACGGAATGGTTTTTATCGAGTTCCGGCTTATACTGAATTTCAGTACAAGATGGACACTTTATCCAAAGTCCACTGGGGATATCTTTCTTTTCTAAATCTGATATATTTTTTTCTTTACGACGAAACCAAGCCATGAGTCTTTACTCTTTTAACCATTATGACTGCATCTTCACCATCGGAATAATATTCCTTACGAATATCAATTTCTTCGAAACCGAAATTAAGATACAAATTTATAGCGGGGAAATTAGTCCGTTTTACCTCTAAAAACACATCTGCATATTGTAGGTGTTTATCCAATATTCTTTCGAGAAATTCATTCCCATACCCCTTATGCTGATGAGGAACATCTATCGCTATATTTAAAATATGTGCTTCATCTTCTACCAAATGGGCAAAAAAATACCCTATAAATTCCCCATCAACTTCAGAAACTAAGTTTAAAGAATTTTCTTTACGAATCAACTCTTGTTGAATGGCTTCCTTAGACCATGCATCGTTGAATATTCGTTTTTCCATTTCATAAATGATACCAAGGTCTGCTAATGATGCGTTACGGATTCTCACTTTTTAGCTCCTAATTCAAAAGGTGAAATGTAATTCGGAACTAAATCATAGGGATTTTCATTAACCCATTTATTAAAATTGTCTTCAGCTAATAATCCTGTCGTTTCAGCGCTGGGCCGGATTGATAAATAATTTTCATCAATCATAAGTTTTTCACATCCATAATGAATGATTAATCCGGAATGATCTATAGTCCCCCACCTCTCCACTCCCTCTTTATTCGCTGGATTAGAACCCGAAAATTGTTGGACATAAATAATATCCCTATGGGAATACATCAATACGGAATATTTCGTATTGTTGATGCCACTATTGACGGCTAGAATATTAAGAGTTGGAACTGGAATAATGGGCAACTGTTTGGCAAAGGCCAATCCTTTGGCAAAACCTAATCCGACCCGCAAACCGGTAAATGATCCGGGGCCAATCGAAACGGCTACCCCATCCAATTGAATCTCATTTAAATTTAATTTATCACGAAGGGACTCATAAAATAGTGGCAATTTTTCTGCATGCTTACGTGGGATTTGTTCTTCGATTTTATAAGTACATTTCCCATTCTGAATGAGAGCAATACCACACCAATCAGTAGATGTTTCAATTGCTAAAATATTCATAGATCAATCCCTGAGATTTTGATTGATCTGGCGTTTGGATCTCCTGAAATACGATTAAAATGAATAAAAATCCAATCATCCGACCAGTACGGTTCAATGCGTTCTGCCCATTCAATTAGGGTGATACCATCCTCAGGATTAAGAAAATGTTCGCCGCCTATGTTTAAAAATTCAACCGGCTTTTCTAAACGATAACAATCAATATGATAAAGAGCCTGTTGAATACCTTTGTATTCACTCACCAGTTTAAATGTGGGAGAAATAACATGATCTTCAATCTTTAATCCTTTTGCAAACCCTTGAGTAAAAGTTGTTTTTCCAGTTCCGAGATTCCCGATTAACCCAACCACTGAACCACTTGGAATTTTTACTGCTAAGTTTTTCGCAAAATTTTGAGTTTCTTCAACAGTGTAAAAAGTTACATTCATCATTTAGGATCCATGATGAAAATAGGTACCATCATTTCTTCCATAGAAATGCCGCCATGCTGGAAACTTCCCTTCAACATATTTTTATATTTATGCTGTTCGTTGGGGTATAAAAAGTAAAAGTCATCTTTAGCCAACAAATAGTTATTCTGATGCCCAAGTGAGGGTAAATGATAGGATGAAAGATCTCGAACATCAATAGCGCTTTTTCCATTCGCATTTATATTCCGTCCATGTTTATATCTCACCCCGGACGATGAATCTTTATCAGCCGCTACCATCGCATCTCTTTTTACCATTATACTACCATGATCACTTGTCATTACAACCTTAAAACCAGCGGTAGCCAATTCTGATAAAACATTTCGAATCCAGGAATTTTCATACCAAATTTTTATAGCTTGCCGATAACCCGATTCATCCGGAACCATTTCTTTTAAGACATCCGATTCTGACCGGCGATGGGCCAATTGATCCACAAAATTCACAACGATTGCCAATAAGTCAAAATTTAGATATTGATTTACATTTGACTGGAATTTCTGCCCTTCATCCACCATCCAAATTTTATGATAATGAAGTGATTTTTCACTCAATCCGGAACCCTTTAATTGATCCTTGAGGAATCTATCTTCTAAATGGTTTAAGCTTCCTTTATCCGACACCATTTTGTCTAATTGTTCAGGGTATTTTTTACAAAATTGATCGGGAAATAATCCTGAGAAAATAGCATTCCTGCTAAATGGTGTTGCCGATGGCAAAATAGAAACTGATGGTTTTATTTTAATGGAAAAATCTTCAGCCAATAGTGGATAAAGCGCCATGAACTGATCCAACCGCATGGCATCCATAACCAACATGCAGACCTTTTCATTAGCTTCTAATAGAGGTTGAACAGAATTTCGAAAAATATCGGTAGAAAGTGTTGGGCTATTTAGCCCGGACATCCAATTTTTATAATTATCTTCAATAAAATGAGTGAAGTTTCTATTCGAGGATTGAATTTGCTCATCTAAGATTTGGTGGAGACTCACCTCCTTTTGTTCTTCAAAATCCAACTGCCATTTAACCAACCGATTATAAATCATCCACCAATCATCAAAAGAAACGGCATCTTCGATATTCAATTCAATTTTCTGGAATTCCTGCAAATAACCACTCGTGGTTTTTTCACCACGAATTTTTGCATCTTCCAGTACTTGTTTACAAGCTATGAAGATCTGGTTAGGATTTACAGGTTTGATTAAATAATGGGCAATTTTTTCAGAGATTGCTTCATCCATAAGCCACTCTTCTTCACTTTTAGTAATCATTATCACTGGCAATGTAGGATTGTTATTTTTAATCTCCCTGAGTGTTTCCATACCATCTAGGCCCGGCATGAATTGATCTAAAAGGACGAGGTCAAAAACTTCATCTCTGGTATGGGATATACCATCGCGACCATTTGAACACGTAGAAATTTCATATCCTTTTTCTTCTAAAAAAAGAATGTGAGGTTTGAGGTGGCCGATCTCATCGTCGACCCAAAGGATTTTACCGCGGGATTTTTCCATAATAAATAGACTTAGAAATTACGGAATCTTAAAAAGGGGATAGATAAAAAAATAAGTTGAAATAGTGCTGTAAAAAAAAGGTGTGTTTACTTAGCTCTAAACCATCTGAAATGATTTTAATTAGGTGGGCAGTCCTATATTATTTTGTCGTCATGGTAAAAACACCATTCCAGTCTTTTCCCGGTGATTCATTTTTAAAATAATCACATCTATCTATATAAACCGCCGATGGTGTAGTGGGCCTAGCCAGGAATTTCTCTTCCAACTCTAAGGAAACTTTAAATTGTTTTTTTGCTTTCATCCAGTCTTGTTTGAGGTAAAGTTTCATTCCTTTATTAAAGGCTTGAATTAATTGAGATTTTTCTTCTGAAAGCTCATTTTTTAGAGCCAATAGCTCATAACCTTTAACCGGTTTTTTCTTTCCTTTTACACGAAGATTATCCAAGAACCGCCATTCAAATTTATCTTTAACAACTTTATATGTATTCTCTGCAACAAAAATATAAACACCATAATGCTTCGCTGCCGGTTCAAGTCTCGCAGCTAAATTTACAGTATCTCCCATCATGGTATAATTCATTCGCATGGCCGACCCCATATTCCCCGTCACCATTTGACCTGAATTCAATCCCACTCGATGGCGAATATTATGAACCAAATCTGGCCAGTCTCCTTCGTCTTCCCATTTTTTTCTCATGATGACCAATTTCTTTTCCATTTCCAGCGCAGTTAAACAAGCATGGTATTCATGATTTTCTAAGGGAACAGGCGCACCATAAAAGGCCACAATCGCATCACCGATATATTTATCTAAAGTACCCTTATGCTCCAATAATATGTCCGTCATTTCAGTCAAATATTCATTCATGAGACGAACCATTCGTGTCGGTTCCAATACTTCTGAAAAGGAAGAGAAACTTTGAATATCAGAAAAAAAAGCAGTATGATATCCAGCGACCCCACCCAATTTTGGCTCCTGTTTATCTGTATACATTTGGTCAATCAAATCAGGTGATATATAAGCTCCGAAAGTATCTTTAAGAAAATTCTTATTTTTTTGCTCAATGATAAATTGATAAATCACATTGGCAGTATAAGTGATACCTAAACTAACAATTGGCGCTACAATGGGAATGACCAAAGATTCTCCAATTTCAGGCAGAGGTGAATTAAAATACTCGGGGTTATTTGCTACTACAGAATTTGGCATGATAGAACCTAAGGTACTTTTTAAATACCAAAATAGATCATCAACAAACAGTCCGCATGCTATGGCGAAATAGATGATTCCCTCTAAAATTATCAGGATTCCTGCCACAACCGGATTCAAATAAGATAAAATCAAGAATGCAATTACACTCAAAAGAGCGATTAATAATGAGTGACTAATGGAATATCCATAAATCAATTCTGTTAATTGACCGCCTAAAACCTCGATATAATTGCTATCCAATAGTGTTTGGATTGCATTACCATGGGTTTCCATTCCCGGCGTTAATTGCTGAATGCCCCAAAAATTATAGAATGGGGTCTGTTTATAATCGTGATGCACCTCAACCGAAGTGCCAATTACAACAATCTTGTTAAAGAACGGCGATTGGGTAATATCATATTCATCACCAATGCCCATGGCTTCCATCATTTCCTGCCGTTCCTGTGGATCTTCAATGGCAGTAATCCATTCGGGGATTTCACCTGGGAGGAACTGGCTCATCCAATCTAGATCTTCGATTGGATCTCGCAACGTAACATCTTCCGTATCAATCACATAAGCCAATGAATATTTTGGAAAAGTTCCCCATGCGGGGAGGTCCTTTTCACCACGATATTTATACCCTGAAGGCGGACCATAATAATTAACAAGAAATGAATTTCCTGCACCGTACGCTTTAATCTTGTGGTCGCCATAAGTCCAAATCAAATTATCCCGATCAAAATAAGGTTTTGCTGTATCCGGAATACCTTTAAATGCCTTAAGCGCTTTCACCGCGAGGGTGAGGTAGTACTTATCCGGTTCGTGGGCCATTTCTCCAAAAATAGCATAGCGTCGAGAAAATCCATCAATATCCATTTGATCATTGATTAAACCCATTTCTGGATTGGCATTTACTACGGGTTCCACGGGATAAGCAATATATTGAGGAGGTACCAACGATGGTTCTGTTACCATTTTCACATTCATGACAACTGTAGTACCAAACAATTGTGCTTCGGTGATTGCTTCTCCCAGAATTTTATCCCCATGCCTTGGAATCAAATAAGGAAGAGATTCCCAAATATATTTCGCCTGTGTCGTATCCCGAACATGGGGAACTTGATCAATGATATATTCGGGTGAAGTTGAAGAAATCAAATCCTGGTAAATTTCAGATCGATTTTCAGGCGCATCAAACTGAATATCAAAAACAATAACCTTTGCTCCGGCCTTATAAAGATTTCGGACAACTCTCCCCCACACACTTCCCCGTGGATATGGCCATTCTTCCGGCATAAGTCGCCAAGCTTCATCGTCTACTTCCAGCAACACCACATCGGTACCGCGATCGATATAGGTTGAGTCAGAAATAGTCCATCCTGTTAATGGACCACGGACAGAATTAAATCGATAATCATAAGTCTTTAATTCAATCGTGTCAAAAACACCAATCCAGTGAAAAAGTGAAACAACAATAATCGCCCCAAGGGTGATTACCCAGCCAACCCATTGGTCCTGGATGTACTTTTGGACGTTTTGTAAGGTGACCTTCACAGTCAAAAGTTATATTGAAGATTCAGTATAATACCCATTGAATTTATATCTAATACTTCACCTGCATTATCGACCTTTCCGTCACCATCATTATCGACTTCATCCTTTTTAAAACTAGGTACATAATTCAATCGAATTTGGCTAACGATAGATGCAGAAAGGTTGTTGCGGATTCGGTAATCTGCACCGGCCTTTAATCCAAATAATTGAGATTTCACCTGACTTTGGCTATTCAAAAGTGAGATGGATCCCCTTGCAAGCATCTTGTCGTCCAACATTTTATAATTAGCTGAAAATGCAATATTTGTCCAAGTATATGGTATTTTGATTAATGTGCTCCCATCCATGGATGGGATTTCCAACTTTGTTTGGCTGAATTGGGCTATTGTTTTTAATTGACTCGGATACGAGGAGGAAAGATTGATTGAAATGGTTTTTGAATCTGTTTTTGGGAAAAGATAACTACCACTTCGTTTTTTAATTAACTGATCCACGTTTGTTACATTACCAATATTAAGGGTGAGATTCTGGTTAACATTTCCACTGGTAAATGGAATTGTAATAGCCATCATATTGGTGGCTGCCTTAGAATCTTCGCGGAGATCAATCGTTCTGCTTCCAATTGAATCCAATTGTGTCTTTTCATTGTTTTTCCCAATTGATTGGTAATTCACGATAAAAGATGGCATACCTGGTCCGGGTAAAAATGTGAAATTTATAAATAATGTATTCGTATTCAATGGGTTCACTGTTGTTCTCAGGATTTTATTATCCAAATGCTTGAAACCTATATTAAGAAATAGTTTATGATCCATTAATGAGACTCTATCTGAAATCGTAAATTGGCGGGCATTATTCCTTAGAAATGGATTGGCCAATGAAACATATTCCGGACCGACTTGACGATACTCCATCAAAAGGCTATTCCGAGCATAATGACCACGAAGGCGAATACTAAATGCAGATGAAGGCATATTTATAATTGTAGAAATGGGATGTTTTTTAATAGTATTGACATCAAATGGAACGAGGGGGGTCATATTCGTATTTATTATAAATATGTCCTTGAACTTGATCGGATCAACCAACAAATCACTCGTTTTTATTTTTGTGGAACCTGATATCTCATTACCATCCTTATCATATTGAAGGCCGATAAATCCGTCTAAAGAATCGTCAAGCGCCGTATCCAAATCAGCCTTAGACATGGTCCCGTCCCAAATATCTCGATTGAACATGCTCATATTCCAATCGAAGTCCAGTGTTAATTTTTTATCATCAAAAGTTGTTCCGAGATTAAATCCAAAAACGATGTTGTCCATGGGTTTTACGCCACCCCAATGAGATGTAGGTGCATTAAGGGAGTTACCTGCCGTTGTTAAGGCTGTTCGGAATGATTCAATATTATACGTTCCCACTGTTATTCCCTGAACCAATGAATCTGAAGTGAACTCGGTACTTTCCAAAACCCCGGTAACGGAACTGGTATCATCCCGCATCTTCATGAAATGTATTCCAATCTTAAATTTGGAGAATAGATCCAATGAGGCGCGCAATCCAGTTACTTTTCGTTTGAATGCAAAACCGGTTCTATCGAGAAAATAAGTTTTAGAACCATCTTCATTGCTTTGTGTTAAATCTGTTAAAATACGGTATCCACCGTTAATTCTGTTTTTTTGATTAACGTTTCGATTCAGTTCGCCATTTACAAACTGCAGTCGAATCCATTTTAAATTGGCATCAATTCCCAGTCCACGGATCCGTTTTCCATCTACCGTAAAGGGGCTAAACCTTGGGTAAAAGTCGCCTACATTCACATTAAGAAAATTACCGAATGAAAATTGTGTACCAAACCGATTATGTGGTTGGAGATATTGAGTTTCCCTCGTGCTTAAACGCAAGTCGGTGGATAATTTCGCCCACTGCAAATCTATTGAATAATCGCCCATAATTTCAGCAATATTCAGAGAAACTCCACCAATTTCCTCCACAGATAGACGACTACCAATTCGACCATCATATTTGAAATATTCTGATATTTTTTTCCGCTCTGATCCAACCGTAAACGTCCATATTATTGGTGCGATTTCCTGTTGATTTAGATCGTTCATTTTGATTTCAACAACATGAACTCCAATCATTAATGGTCCCGGATCATAACTTAAGAGACCTTCTTCAAACATCATTTTTGATGATACATCTACCCCATCTACAAGAAGACGAACAGAACTTGCATCAACTTTATTTGCATTAAAAAATGATGCGGCAACCAAGATTGAGTATTGATCTACAATATCATTTTCTCCCGGCGATAAAATTAGTACATCAGCGGCAGGAAGTTCACCAAATACACCCAACTTCTTTTGCCTGACCGGCGGAATAATAGTTAAATGATGAGGATGATTGAATGGATCATCCATAGGAAATGAAACAACTCTATCTCTGGAAAACTTAAAAGCAATAACATACTCGAGGCCTGCTTCAGTAAGTCCAAACCCGGGAATGGTCACTTCCCAGTTGAAGCCTGTTTTATGAAATGGAATTTCCAGGTACGATTCTCCGTCCGGCAATCGGTAATACAATGTGGCGTCTATAGGATTCGTGACTTCTAGAGTTGCAGCTGATAGCGTAAGATCCTCACCAATAATACCGTTAGAAGGTGGCATGTGATGCATCAAGCGAGTTTGACCAAAACCATTTTGACATAAAAAAAGAAAAGGGACTATACCAATCCCCAAACGATTAAATGATCTTCGAACTTTCACCGGCTATCTAATTATAATTAATGATCAATATTTTTATTTTACCGGACGCATCCTTGAATTCAATTTCAAGTTTTTTGGAATCTCCGGCCGAACGGATTGGATCTTCAGGAATAGTTTTGGGATCTGTTTTAAAAGATTGAATCGAACCATCCGCCGATGACAAACCAGACAGGCCCGATGTAATATCTAATGATTCACCTGAAAACTGATTCAACAACTCCACAACACCTTCTAATCCGATAATCGAATCACCACTGTTTTTGTCCGAAATAAACCAAAAGTCTGTTCCTTTTACCGACGCAACCGAAACAGATGTCCGAATAATAAATTCACCCTTTTTCTGTTTACTGACTTGGGCACGAATAGTCCCCTTTTCCATTCTTATTTCTTTGGCAATAGCCCTAGCTGACCGTTTACCGACAATGGTTAATTGGCTGTTTTCTTTAACTTTTAAGGCAGATTTATCGTCAATGAATACGAGCGCTGCGAAACCACCTTTTTCCGTTGTAAGGATGTCCCCACTTTCAAAAACATGTCCCTTTTTAAGCGTTTTAGAACTTCCATCTCCTCTTGTAAAATTCACCGACCCAATCACCTTTGTGGCAATAGCAATTCGATCGCCCCCGATTATCATGGAAATAAATAATAAATTAATTATGATATTTCGAAATTTAAACATTTTATTCATCCACTTTAACAGATTGAAGTGAAATCTTTTTACTCGCCAATTGTTTTAATATTTGTTGGAGTGTATTCTGATCAATGTTAGAATTATTAAGTGAAACATTGTTTGTTGGTTTAAATCCCTCAAGTGGACTCCCCGGACCAAATAGGGCATTATATTTATCGTCTCCTATCGCCTGCCTTAATTCCTTAGTTACTAAATTTTCTAAAATAGGAATGGCGGATTGGGAAGGATTTGCCACTTTAAATACGTAGATAGATGAAACTTGGTCTTCCATACCACCTGTCGTAGGGATTCTTGTTTTCACCTGCCATACATAAATTTTTCCATATTCTAATGGTCTTGCCCCGGAAAGTGGATATTGGAATGTGCTAACATCAGCCAACGCCAACCAATCCTCTGACTGATTAAAAGGCAGGGTACGTTCATCACGCATAGCTTCTTCAGTTGAAGAATGATAGCCTACTTTGAATTCGGCTACCCGGATATATGTTTCACAATTTTGACAATACCCCTTATTCCAATTGAATAGAGGATAAGTTGAATAAACCATATTGAACAATGTATCAGCCAATTCACCGCCGGGAGATTCAAGGTTTACCCCAGATGGAGACTCAACCAATATTGTTTTCGAGTCCTGATCGGAAAGAAACAAATCAAATTTTGATGAACCTGAATATAATTGTATCTCAAAACGGTATTCGCCATCAGCTAATTGACCCGTTGTCATCACAGCACTAATTAATGATTCAAATTCGGAAGGATTTAATGATTCCTTCATTTGGATATTAATAGGCACAATATTAGGAGGACTCCCCTCGTCTAAAAGTGAGGTAGTACCACTGGTAAAATTCCTATTGTCTAATAGGACATCAGCTTTAATCTGGAAGGCATTAGATTCTAATTCGACTAGTGTTGTTCTTGAATCTATCCCTAAGGATGGAGACAGAAGAGTTGCTCTAAACCAAACTTTTACATAGATAGGATAGTCATCTGTATAGATCCGATAACGAAAGAACGGCACATCAGATTGACCAGTTTGAACATCAATATTGCTCATATAGTATGTAGCATATTCATAAAACTGACCGTCAAGTTTTGCCTGGCTAAATATAGATGACCAACCCAGAACAAAAGAAATAACAAGTGCTTTAAAGATTTTTATTACCATTACATATATTATTTTATTACCATTACGTATATTAATTAAGTATTCAATCTGCAATTTACCTAAGGACAAGAAGAGTCTTCAAGGTAATTTGAATTCTCTGTGTTTTATAACACAATTTAAATTACCAGACTATAAAATAAAAAGCCCCGCTTCAAAAGAAACGGGGCTTTTAAAAGTTCCCGGCGATGACCTACTCTCCCACGCTAGTTACCCGCGCAGTACCATCGGCGCTGTAGGGCTTAACTTCCGAGTTCGAGATGAGATCGGGTGTGACTCCTACGCTATGATCACCGGAGAAATTTCAGGGAATTGATGCGGATCTTCAATTGATCAAGAAAGATTGATAAAGCCATTCGGCTAATTAGTACCACTCAGCTGAATGCATTGCTGCACTTACACTTGTGGCCTATCAACGTCGTAGTCTACAACGAGCCTTATTATCAATATGATAGGGAGAACTAATCTTAGGACAGGTTTCGCACTTATATGCTTTCAGCGCTTATCCTTTCCGAACGTAGCTACCCAGCGATGCTTCTGATGAAACAACTGGTGCACCAGAGGTTCGTCCACTTCGGTCCTCTCGTACTA
>JABGTK010000076.1 GCA_018647265.1 Candidatus Neomarinimicrobiota bacterium
AATGATAAAACGAATTCTGGGGATTCTTATCCCCTTAATGATATGTGCAACACTGGTTGGCCAAGATTATGTCATGTTCCAAACTTCAACTCTTAAATTGAGGGCTGGACAAAATGCATCACTTCAAGCTGGCGTTAAAAAGCACAATGATAAATATCATAATGGCAAAGATAGCCCCAAAGCATATCTATGGTATATTAATACAGGTCCAAATTCTGGTAATTATAGCTGGGCCGTAGGACCAACAAAGTTCTCAGATATGGATCAGTCTCTACCAAATGATCATGTTAAAGATTGGGAAAAAAATGTAAGCCCATATGCTGATGAGATTGATGTGATTTATATAGTTAGAGATGAAGAATTAACCTATAACCCTAAGAATGAAACCGTTGGTGAAAATATTCTTGCCAAACGGTATACCGTAAAACAAGGGTCAGGCCATTTAGCTGCGGTTGAAGAGGCTTTTGGGTCAATCACTAAAGTCTTAAGAAAAACAGATGCAAAGATTGCTAGACGTATTTATAGGAATAAATTTCGAAATAATGGGCAATTTGATTTTCAGCTTGTTTATCCATTTAAGAGTTGGACAAGATTTGAAGGGTCAGGAGCATTAGGATTACCAAAGGAATTTAGAGCTGATTATGAGAAGTCCTATGGGAAGGGTAGTTTTGAAAAGAAAGTAATTAAAGTTCTTGCAGATCATACGTTCAATAGAACGCAAGAAGTATTAACAATGGTGAAATAAACCGAAATAAATCCGAGAAAACAGCCCCGATTTATCTATCGTAGTGAAACGTAGATAGACGGGGCTTTTTTCTTGCACCTTAATTATAAAGTGATATATATTTGATATCATAAAGATATCATATGGATAACGAAAATCATGCCAGATCTTTTAATCAGGAACATTACTCAGGAGATGCAGCGCCAACTCAAGGCGCGGGCAGAATCCAACCACCGCAGTATGATGAAGGAAGTTCATTTCATCCTGGAAGAATCCTTAATCGGAAAGTCGGCACGCCGTGAAATGCCTGAGCCCTACGAAGGGTCATTCGGTCTTACAGATGATTGGATCGCAGCAGCGAAAAGGTCTGACCGTGTATGATTGTTGTGGATTTCCAAATGATCGCCTATCTCTACATACTGGGAGATGGGACGTCCTTAGCGCAATCTGTCTATCGCAAGAACCCGAACTGGAGTGTGCCGTCCCTATGGCGGCATGAATTCCTTCAAATACTTTCCACTTTCGTCAAAGAAGGTGGAATGCCCCTTCCACATGCCGGGCGAATTTGGGATCAAGCGATAGGCAGATTTGTGCATTCTGAACAAACTATCCATTATAAACGGGCTCTCGTCTTGGCCAATGAATTCAATATTAACACGTACGACGCCCAAGCACTTGAATTGTCCCAAAGATTGGATATAACTTTTGTTTCTCAGAATAAGAGACTGAAAAAGGCCATGCCCCAAATAGTAACAAACCCCGAAACATATATTAAATAATGAATAATTCATCTGAAGCACTCCGTCCCCTATTTCAACTCGATCCTGAAATCACATTTTTGAATCATGGATCTTATGGCGCATGTCCAAAACCGGTATTTGAAACATATCAATCTTATCAAAAATCTTTAGAATCTCGCCCTATCCAGTTTATGCAGGAGACAGTGTACGATCTTTTAGAAAAATCTCGAAAGGCGCTTGGGCAGTATATCCATTGTGATCCAGATGATGTGGTTTTTGTATCTAACCCTACCCATGCGGTGGGAAATATAATTAATAATGTATCTCTAAATCCTGGAGATGAGGTGCTTACCACAAATTTGGAATATGGTTCTTGCGACCGAATGTGGACCTATGATGCGAATAAAAAAGGGTATAAATATATTCAAGCAGAAATAAAGCTTTATGTGGTGGACACTGCATCATTCCTTCAGGAATTCTGGTCCTTCGCGTCAGAAAAAACAAAATATATATTTATTAGTCAAATCACCAGCAGTACAGGAATGATACTCCCAATTCCTGAAATTGTGGCCGAGGCCAAAAAAAGAAATATTCAAACTATTATTGATGGTGCTCATGTGCCAGCCCACATACCACTAGATATTACCGATCTTGACCCGGATTATTATACAGGTGCATTGCATAAATGGCTCTGTTGTCCTAAAGGTGTCTCCTTTTTATATGTGAAACGGGAAAGACAAAGTGGGATTGAACCTATGGTTAAAAGTTGGGGGTGGGGAGAGGAATTGGATGCGTTTAAATCATCTACACAGCTTCATAGCGATAGTCGTTTTGTGAATGTATTCCAATGGCAAGGTACGCAGGATATGAGTGCATTCTTAACCGTTCCAGAAGCGATTCAATTTCAAGATGACCATGATTGGGATTCAGTTCGAATTCGATGCAAAGCTATGATTCAGGACTTCCGAAATCAAATTACAGCGATGACTGCTTTACCCAAACTTTGTCCTGATAATTGGTTGGGGCAAATGGCGACAATTCTTTTTCCTATGGATGATGTTGCCAAATTTAAACAGATGTTATATAATGATTATAAAATTGAAATGCCCACTATGGCTCCGAATGGTCAGAGCGGTTTTCGGGTATCCATTAATGGATATAATACCGATGAAGATGTGGATCATTTATTGAAGACCTTGAAGGGGTTATTGTAGAGGACACACTCTTTTATTTTATTGACATTCTGAGCGATCCCGATTCATCGGGAGAGCGAAGAATCTCAAACATATTATAATCAACCACCCCTCAATCCCCTCCTTAGATAAGGAGGGGAAGGCAAATACAATGTTGTACCATGGATCAAGAGTAAGGGGTGGTTTTGAAGAATAAAATGGAATTTTGTATGAAAAGAAATTGCTTGAGATCCTTCCTTTCGCTCTGCTCAAGTTCAGGATGACAAGATTATTTTAGATGATAGTTGAG
>JABGTK010000077.1 GCA_018647265.1 Candidatus Neomarinimicrobiota bacterium
GATTATTTGTGAATATTAAAATGGAACAACGGTAATAAATCTATGATTTTCGAGTAAAAGTAGGAGTGAAAAGTTTTTTAGGTTGTATTAAATATAAAGGGTAAATTCCCAACGTCACTAAGGATATAAATGATCTTTATAGTTGAGTTTTACATATCTCCACTCTCGAAGAAAAAATAATATCAAGGTGATATAGTGCAGTAATGCATTATTCGTATTAACAAGATTCAGGTATTAATAGCCCTGAAAAGGATAGATAAATGAATATATATGTAGGGAATATTTCCTTTCAATTAGATGAAAGCGGTTTAGAAGCTGCTTTTGGTGAATTTGGTACAGTCGATAGCGCACGCATCATCACTGATCGTGCAACAGGCCGTTCCAAAGGATTTGGTTTTGTCGAAATGGCTGACCAGACTGAAGGTGAAGCTGCTGTTCAAGCAATGAACGGTAAAGAACTTGAAGGTCGTGAATTGAAAGTAAACGAAGCCCGTCCAAGAGAAGAAAGACCTTCTCGCCCAAGATACTAAATTAGAATTTGGTATTCGATTTCTGATTTAGATTTATTTGAATTAGAAGAAATTAAAAGCCCCGCTTATTGCGGGGCTTTTTTGTTTATAAAAGAGATCAACTCATGGTCCTCTAAATCTGTGTAAGTTCCTGCATGAATCGTTTCAATCTCATATTTAATAGGAGCAAATCATGAATAAGAAAAATAAATGGATCACTTTATTTGCAGTCATATTAATGGCATGTGTGTTCTTGCAGGCACAAGATGCATCTAAAAAGCAAAAACCAGAAAAGCAACTAATTGAAGGTGAAGTCGTAGACCTCGTCTGTTACACTTCCCGCGGTGCAAGTGGAGAAGGACATAAATCTTGTGCTTCCCGCTGTATGACGAGGGGAACACCTGCCGGTCTATTGGATAAAGATGGAAATATATTTGTTATCATTGGTCCAAGCCCCGGTTATGCAGACTATGCTGCCCAAACGGTTCGGTTAAAAGGCAATGTTGTTGGAGGAAGAATCAGTCCTAATAAAATGGAAGTAAGATTCGGTAAAACATGGAAAGATGTAGCTTTACAAGGAGGATCTCCTAAGTCTGAATAGCTGATTCCAATTTTAGTTAAATTGGAGCAATTATATTTTTTGTGATTGGTATGGGAAGAAAACTGCATGTGGTAAAATAAATCTTCTGGTTCGGATTGTAATCACATCAACTTTAACATCCGAAAGCAAGCATTCGAATGACCCTTACCTTTTTTTATACGCCTTTGCTCCGGCGGTGATTTGTAGATTCAAATGATTTATGGATGGCGGTACGGGACAGGTAGTAAAATCATTATAGGCACAGGGGAAATTGAATGCTTTATTAAAATCGATCGTTACGTTTCCATTCTTGTCCGGCGGATCAAAATATAATTCTCTCCCGCCGCTATAAGTCTCATTTCCTGTTGATCCATCCATAAAGATGATGGTGCGTTTTGGCCCCTCCATATGGGCTTCCAATGCATAGGATTTACCACCCATTTTAAAAGATACAATCCCAATTGCCGGTTGCTCAATGGGATGCCCGAATATATTGGAAATGATCCGATTTTGGCCGGCAGGGTATGCTTCAAACGAGCCCTTAATTATCCAGCGCGGGTCTATTGGGTAATAAGAAATTTCAAAATTTGGATCCATATAAGGATTTTCAATATCTTTTAAACGAATAGCATAATTCCCGCCACGTTTTATTATAAACCATTGAAAGGAATTCCAAGAAAAGGTGTGGTCTAATTGTTCTGTAGAAAATAAAAATTCAGTTACTTGATTTATACTGTCGATTAAAACGGGCATATTGAATTGAAATTTTAGCTGTTTACCAATTTTTGAAAATGAGCCAAACAATTTTGGGAACCCAATAGGGAGAATCATATCATTGTCCTGTCCGGAGCCCATTTGATATTCACCATCATAGAACCAATAAAGTCCCACAAGGTTTAGATAGCCTTGCCTCGATTTGAGATAATTAATTCGCTTCTGCCGGAAATGGAGAATTTCTTTTTCATGGTTTGTGTCCAAAGCACATCCAGAAATAATAAGAATGGCCATCAAGAGGGTGATTAAAATTCTGATTTTCATTATAACGTACTGAAAATTTATTATAGAAAATTGCAATGTGACATATTTCTTTTAAATCATTTGTTGACCTAAATTTGGCTATGTTGAAATTTTATGAACTGGCACCTTCGCCCAACAATATGAAGGTTCGCATGGCACTTCGCTTTAAGAAAATCCCATTCGAAACTATAAAAGTAGACTTTTTTGACCGCCAACCAATCCGGGATGCCTCCGGGCAGGATGGAACACCTGTCATTGTGGATAATGGTATTATAATTAATGATAGTGAAGCTATTTTAAATTACCTCGATGCGAATTATCCCGACTCACCGCGTTTATTTCCTCGGGATTTAAAAGCGCGAAGATCTTGCGATAGTTGGAAACTTATGTTGGATAAAAAAGTAGCCAAACCATGGTTTTCTATTTGGAAATATTTATTGAAATGGACAGATGAATTAGATGAGAATGCTTTAACTGATTATCGAAGTGCTTTAGAGTGGCTGGATCAGGAGATTGGCGATCGAACCAGTTTTCATGATGATAATGATATGGCCATTTGTGATTTGCGTGTCGCCCTTTGGGCTGTTTATGGATTACCCGGAAATGGGTTAATAGAGCGCGTTGGCTTATTTAAACGTGTTAAACAATTATATAATGTGGATGGAAAATCACTCCCGAACCTTGTGCGGTTTTTAGAAAAGTGGAATTCATTTTTAGAATGATTAAAAAACTATTGTCTACACTCCTTGGATTATTCCTTTTAATCTTTGCCGTTTTCACTGTTCTTATGAACTATCGTCCCGCCGTTCCCCAGTTGGATAAATATGCATATCAAATGAATTCACAACAATCGGAAGGATCACTGACAGTCCAATTTATCGGCAATACTAATTTGTTGGTGAGTGACGGTGAAACGTCTATTCTTACCGATGGATTTTTTACACGGCCATCGATTCCTCGAATACTATGGGGCGAAATTGAACCAGATGGAGACATTATTAATTATTGTCTTGGACGGGCGGGCATTCAAAAACTGGATGCTGTGATTCCCGTTCATTCCCATTTTGATCATGCCATGGATTCACCCATTGTTGTAGAAATGACTGGTGCAAAACTAGTGGGATCCGAATCTACATTAAATATCGGCCGTGGATTGGATCTCCCAGAAGATCAAATGATTAAAGTGGAATCCGGGATGGCGGTTCAATTTGGTTCAATGAAAGTGACGCTCATTAAAGGAAAACATTGGCCTTATCCTGATAAAGAATTGGGTGATTTACTATTAAATAATGAAATCGATAGACCGATAATACCGCCGGCAAGCGCCATGGTCTACAAAGAAGGGGCCAGTTATACGATCATCATAGAGCATCCAGAAGCCACCTTAGCCATCCACGGCAGTGCCGGGTTTATCCCTAATATTTTAGACGAATATGATGTTGATATTCTATTTCTGGGAATGGCGGGATTGGAAACAATGGACGATACTTACAACGACGATTATCAAACTCACGTGACGGATGCGTTGAACCCCAAGGTTATTGTTCCCATTCACTGGGATGACTTTTTTGTCCCCTTAAAAAAGGGAATCAAATCTAGGAGTTTATTAGAAAAAATTCTCCAAGGATTGGATGTGAAAAAATCATTCGAAATGGTGGAAGAAAGAAATTCTGATCGAAGCATTGTCGTTTTACCCCTTTGGGAAAATATCCCGATCAATTCACTTTAAGGTATTTATTCAATGACTAAAACAAGATTTTCAATTATCATAATTTTGATGGGATTATTGGGTTGCATGCCTTCCGTTTCATCCTATTCTGTCGATGATTTTCAATGTTATCCTGAAGCTGTATATCTCATTCGTCATGCAGAGAAACAGATCATTAAAGGGGAGAAGAACCCAGAACTGACCAAAAGTGGATTCAATCGCGCTGCTGCATTGGCTGATTCATTGGTGGGAATAGACAATGGTGTAATCTATTCCAGTGAATTCACAAGAACCCAACAGACGGTTAATCCCTTGGCGAAAACGTGGAAAACAAAAGTGAATATTCATACGGCCAATGATCCCGAAGGGCAGATTCAGCGCGCATTAGAACATTGTGGGAAAATGGTAGTAATTGCTGGCCATTCCAATACATTACCTAATTTGATTGCTTTATTTGGTATCAAAGATGAAGTAGCCATTTCCGACGATCAATATGGTGATCTGTTTATCATCCGCTGGGAAAATAATACACCACACCTTACAACCACTCACGTGGGAGAATAATCCATGAACTGGGATTACCCAAATCCGTTTACTTCTGAAATTGAGGTAAAGTCATCTGCCATTGATGATTTGGGCCATGTGAATAATCGGGTTTATTTGGATTGGATCATGGATACGGCTTGGGCCCATTCCAGTGCTTTGGGTCTCAAGGCTGAAGATTATACTGAACTCGGGTTTGCCATGGTGGCCCGCCGACACGAATTGAATTATCAAGCACCAACATTTTTGGGTGACCGGCTCATTGTAGGTACATGGATTGTCACCAATGATGGCAAATTCAGGAGCCGAAGGGAATATCAAATTATCCGAGAGGGAGATGAAAAAACTGTCTTTCGTGGTGCCACCGATTGGGTGTGTATTCAAATTGAAAATGGGAAACTATACCCTATGCCAACTGAATATATCCGAGCATATCAGCCAACGAATGTGTAATATTGGTTATGGCGAAAAATTAAGGGAAGAAAAGTGATTCAATAATCAAAAAAGATTATTGATAATATTTAAGAAATAGAATCCCTGATCTTTTTCAGCAATTCATTCGTGAATCGAATACCTTCCATTTCGCTGTGGACGCTGCCTTCATATTCGATTCCAACATAGCCGTTATAATCTGCATCTAAAACAATATCCATAATGCGGTA
>JABGTK010000078.1 GCA_018647265.1 Candidatus Neomarinimicrobiota bacterium
AAAAAAGAATGCTAATGCGAAAGCTGTGCCAAATATAGCCATCATGGTTACAAATCCCGCCAAAGATAAGACGGCCATGCCTGTAAGAGCAGACCCACTTGTGCATCCTCGACCCAATTGACTTCCGAATCCAAAAAGAATACCACCTATGCCAGCTAACATAAGGCGCTTATTCGATGTAATCTTAGGGCTATGCTCTACTTTCAGTTTCAACCTTCCAGCAAAAGCACCCGATAGGAACCCACCTACAATCACACCCAACATTTCATATACTAGCCATGAATTTAGTGGATTCTTTCCTTCTCCCGTATATTTACTGTAATATTCAGAATTTGATGCGTGATCAGAGGCAACCGTTTCTACGGCTGTAACTACAATACTTTTTACAGCACCACTTGCACCCAATCCACGTCCTGAAAAATAGAATGCAGACAGTAGAACCAATCCCAATAGGACACCTGCAAGATATGGATTCATATATTTCGTTTTCATAATTATCTCCTTTAATACAGCCAGCGACTTGCTTGGCCCGCTTCAACAACAATAAACCGCAGCATAATGCTTCCAAATAATATTAATAGTGCTGGAATATAGACAGGTACTGTCTTTTTCTTTAATTCTACAACTTCAAGAATTACTGGAACGATCAACCCAAGGCCAACGACAAATACCCAAAAACGAACAGTATACTCACCACCTAAAAAGAGGTTTGCTGCTTCGATATGTACTTGTGTTCCCGACAATAAGCCCATAAATAAGTGAGTAATTAAAAACAACTCCACCCCAATTAACATAAGATCAATTCGTGTAAATAAATGTCGTTCTTTTGATTTTGAAAAAAGAATGATGAAAGCCGTTCCTGATGAAAGTCCGGAAGTGAGAAAAAGGGGGCCCATTATGGCTGAATTCCAAAACGGTCTCGCGTTGAATGCCGACAATAGTATCCCCGTGTAAAGTCCCATTACAATTGCCAATACCATCATTACCCAGGCAATTATTTTTCGGAATAAAATAAATTTATCTATGGTGATTTGTACCCATTGATATTTCCAATCCCAATTAGGGAAAGCCTCTTCGGCCCAACTGGCTGACCAAATCACAGATAGTGGTGTTATCGCGAGTAACGTCCATGCCCCCCAACTCATAGGTGATTCCCATCGAATATTTGTATATAATTGCCAAAAATAAAGCTTATGGCTTAAATCAAGAAAAAGGGCAAATAACCCCACTCCTAATAAAATGGGTGCTATCATAGGTGCTATCATGACAGCAATTGGAAATTCTTTTGATTTCCCTTGTATGGCATAGAGGGCTGAAAAAAATAAAATTCCAGCCACTAAACCTCCAATAAAAAGATAAAGTGGAATTTCCCAATGCCAAACATGTAACACTGGATCAATTCCCGGATTCATTCTACCGCTTACAATTATTTCTTCTATCATAATATTATATCAAATAGTAAATGTTTGGTTCAGTCCCTGCTTCAGGAATGAGAGTTTTCCATTTTCGTTTTTTCAATAATTTTGAAATATCACTATTGGAATCATCTGTATCTCCAAAATACATACATTTAGTGGGGCAAACTTCTACACAGGCAGGGTCCTCACCTTTTTTAACTTTATGAATACAAAAGGTGCATTTATCCACATGCCCTTCCGGATGCACAAATCTTGCATCATATGGACATGAGGCTATACAAGCCTTACACCCGATACATTGATCTGCATCTACAAGTACAATACCGCCTTCCACAATATGACTGGCTTCGGTTGGGCAGCAACGTACACAAGGCGCATTGGTACAATGGTTACATCGTTCGCTCCGCATCTCCATAGATAAATCAGGGTAGGTACCTGATGTGGCTTCCACAACCCAATCACGACAATAACCATTTGGTACATTATTCTCAATTTGACAAGCAACAACACAATCACTACAACCCACACATTTCTTTGTGTCGATGGCCATTGCGTAACGCATTAGACGACACCTTGAATTGGTTTTTCAGTATGAAATGTAACAAAGTTTCCACGCATCCCTGTACCACCCATTTCAGGATCAATATGCACTTTTGTGATTAATTCTGCATCACTAGCACCTCGACCATGTGCTCGAGAAAGGTTTTTATTTGTATGGCCAAACCCATGAACCATATAAATTGAATCCCATCGAATTCGCTCTGTAACTCGAACCTTGATCGGGAATGAAGAAATAACACCATCCTGATTTTCTAACCAAATTTTCTGATCGTTTTTTAATCCCCACTCTTTGGCCACTTTTGGATTTATCCAAACTGAATTTTCATCCATGAGGTTAGTTAAGTTTGGATTGTTTGCAGTTCTGCTAAATGTATGCATGGGTGCCCGACCATAAATAAGTCGGTAAAAACCATCTGGCGGTTCCTCATGGGCTGTATATTTTGGTAAGGGATCATATCCTTCATCTTCCATGGCAGTTGAATACAATTCAATTTTTCCTGTATTGGTATTGAATTCATACTCTTCGAGATTATCCAAAGGATATAAATCATCAAATTCACGATCAAATTTCTTTAATCCAATTTTTTTCATTTCATTCAATGAGGAACCAATTTGTTTTAACTGCCAATCCAATTCTTCTTCTATAGTTTCATATGGAAAGTATTCATCCAATCCAAGGCGGCCGGCCAACTCTTTTGCCATCCACCATGCTGGTTTTGAATTGTATTTTGGTTTAGCAGCAGGAGCTCTCAATGCTACAGTGGGTTCACGATAAGCACTCACTCTTAAATTATCATAGCGTTCTAAATAAGTACATTCAGGAAGGACCACGTCTGCCCACCCGGTAATTTCCATTGGCATCGTATCAATGGCAACCATAAGGTCTAAATTTTGAATTGCTTCTATAGTCTTTTTCTGATCAGGTAGAGTAGAAATAAGATTGGTCCCATTAACGAGCCAACCCTTGAATGAACAATCTCTCTCAACAGTAGGAATGGTTGCGTCACAAATTCCCGATGCCAATGCGAGGCCTGCTAATTTATACTGTCCCGGGAACGCATCTCGCCAAGTTTTTGTTGGCTTTGGATATTTTGGCAGTTTTAGATTAGCAACCTTATATTTTTCAGGATTGTAAAAACCGCCACGTCGCCCCCAACTTCCTAACAATGCATTTAAAATAGATACGGCGCGTAAGCGTTGAGTATCATCACCATACCAAGTGACATGCCGTCCTGGATGTACAATAACAGATGGAGAAGCGTTAGCCATTTCTTTTGCAGTCTTACGAATGACATTGGGTTTAATTGTAGTTATGCCGTAGGCCCACTCTGGGGTAAAATCTTTTACATGTTCTTTTAGTTCTTCAAACCCAAATGTATATTTTTCCACATATTTTTTATCGTACCATTCTTCTTTAATAATCACATGTATCCATGCAAGAAGAAGAGCCATATCGGTTGCCGGTTTAATGGGTAGCCAGTAATCCGATTTACTTGCGGCAGTGGAAAACCGTGGGTCAACGGTAATAATGGTTGCCCCTTTATCTATCGCATCGGACATTTCCTGAATTTGTCCATTATGCATATTTTCACCAATGTGAGATCCAATCAATACCAAACAATCAGTATCGCGAATATCTACTCGTTCAGGTGAACCTATTCCTTCTCCAAAAGTGGCGAAAAATGCAACTTCTCTGGGGCCCCTGCATTGCGCATATGATGGTGCCGTTATATTGGGAGATCCAAACGCTTTTAGCATCCGTCCAAAATGCTTACCCCCTGATCCATGGGAAAAAAGGGCTATACATTCTGGGCCATATTCTTCCGCAATCTTTTTCATTTTATCCACAATATAATCAAAGGCCTCATCCCATGTGGCTTCACGGAATGTTTGATTGCCTCGTTCCCCTGTGCGAATAAGGGGCGTTTTTAAACGATCATCATCATAATACATTCCAACACCACCGGTACCCCTTGGGCAAAGCCGACCATTACAATGGGGATCATTAACATGTCCTGTCAATTTCCAGATATCGCCTTTATCATCTAAGTGAGCCCATGCTGCGCATTTCCAGAAACATACCTCACAGTATGTAGGAATCTTACCGACAGTCTGCTGAAAATTTTCCTCAGTCAGAATTGCGCCTGTCGTCCAGTCAAAGATAGGATTTGCAACAGCCAAACCACCCAAGCTTAGCCCACCAATTCTTATAAATTCTCTTCTATTCATTATATTTATATTTTTTCATT
>JABGTK010000079.1 GCA_018647265.1 Candidatus Neomarinimicrobiota bacterium
CGCTCCATAAAATTTCCCAGTTTTCCATATTTGGTGTGAATCAAATGGCATGAGTTCAATGAAACGAACCGTAATATCATTTTCTTTAGTAAGTGCCACAAAGTCCATGAGTTCATCATCATTAAAATCACGCATGGCAACTACATTCAACTTGATGGACTGAATAGATGATTTAATGGCTTTATCTAATCCGTCTAACACAGATTTCAATCCGTCTCTTCTTGTAATTGTTTTATATTTATTCTGCTCCAACGTATCCAAACTAATATTTATCCCAGATAAACCTGCTGATTCTAATTCATGGATATATTTTGAAAGTAATAAACCATTCGTCGTTACATGAATTGAATCAATTCCATCCAAACTATTGGCAAATTGAATGATGGGCACTAAGTCTTTTCGGAGTAAGGGTTCGCCACCCGTTAAGCGAATTTTGGACACACCCATTTGGGATGCTAATTCAATAAGTCGAAATATTTCTTCTGTGGAAAGGAGTTTGTCTTCGGGGCGAAATTCGATGCCTTCTTCTGGCATACAGTAAATACAGCGAAGATTACATTGTTCGTTAAGGGCAAGGCGTAAATAGTTGAATGTTCGACCGAAACGGTCAATGATGGGTGATGCCGATTCATTCAGCTCACCATTAATTGGGCTGGGTGTAATTATATTTTCCATTCTTATTCCAAGTCACCCCGATTATTTATCGGAGATCGGGAGCAAATCTTGTCGTTTCCGACAAAACCGTACCGGCCGAAAATCATATTTCAATTCAAAACTTAGATTTTTCGGCTAAAGAATTCGGACAAAGTTATCTTATTTATCTTCTAAATAAAACTGCTCTTTTTGGGGTGTTAATGGACGTCCCATCCAAAGCGGTCGGCGTAAGCCGTCAGGATGTGTTTCTTTCTCTTTCGCCCATGCGTTCCATTTTTTATAATGTTCGAATGATTTATTTGTATCCACGAACACATCGCCATATTTCTCGCCGGATTCCGGCTTGGATATGCTCACTTTTTGCAACCAACAATGGGCGCCCGAAATTGGGTCGGGATTTGCCGCATGTGTAATATTCTGATGCACACCACCATCTCGCCACCAAACACGATTCGTGTCCGGATCATTCGATTCCCACGGTTCGACTCCACTCACTGTTTCCATTTTCCATTTCCCATCACCCATATTATGAATATCAACCGTATTGGACATAAATCGATTCCCAGCATCTTGCTGACGTCGCCATCTTCCAATATGATGTGAACAAGCCACAACACCCGGTTTGATAGCTTCCGTCACCCAAACTTTATCCACAAACCAACCGATTTCTGTCGTGATTTTGAGTAAATCACCATTATCCACGCCAAGGCGTTTTGCATCTTTGGTATGAATCCAAATGGGATTTTTATGGGCAATCTCTGTGAGCCATTTAGCATTGGCCGATCGAGAATGAATATGAGTGGGCAATCTAAAATTCGGAAGCAAAACACATTCATTTTTACTGGTGTCCATTTCATCTGGATGCACATGACTTTTAATCCGATATCCAGGCGTAGCATGTTCCGGATAACCAAAATCCACCATAGTTTGGGAATAAATTTCTTGTCGTTTTGATGGGGTAGGAAATCCACTAAAGTCTTTGCCATCTACTTGAATGCCCACAATATTGCCATCTTTTTCAATTTGGCCGTTCTCTTTAACCGTGGCACCATTCATGGTTTCTTCATTCACAGCGTCTTCATTTTTCACATACACTTCAGAATCGACCATAAAAGCACCAAACTTCCGCATGTATTCTAAAGCAGAAAGGCCTTCTTTTTTGGCAGCTTCTGGCAATCCATTCGTATGTTCAAAAATGTATTGATAATATTCGTCAATGTTGATTTTTTCACCATCCCGATAGGGACTCATAAAATGTTTTCGGATTCCCAAATCTCCATCTTTGTCAATGCGCCAGGATAGCTCAATCCAAAATTCATCTTCTTCCCACACTTCACCTGGATTTACTTCATAAGTAAATTCCACTTCTTTCCCATCGCGGCGGGCTTTTTCTCTCAACACGGGTTGACGAAATGCAATCCAAACACCGGATTGTGTTTCGTAAGAATTAATATCATGCCGCTCGGATGCATGTCCCATGGGTAAAACATAATCGGCAAAAAATGCAGTTTCATTCCATGTAGGCGTAAGGGCAATATGGCATCCTACTTTTTCTGCATCGGATAACATTTCTATCCAAGAAAATCCATCGGGATACGTCCAAACCGGATTAAAAACACGGGTGAAATACACATCCATTGAACCGCGACCCTCTTTGATTAAATGGGGCAAAATTTGACTCATTTCATAATGGGCCAACGTGTATTCTTTGGGCCAAGCCAATTCGTTCCAAGCATCTGGCCCCGGTGGCACATCAAAAAATTCCGGATGAAATTTGTTCCATGCACTGGGTGATGTGCCCCCTTCTGTTCCAACAGAACCGGTGAGCACATTTAATAAATGAAGTGTTCGAGAGACTTGCCATCCACCGAGATTTCCAATAGAAGCGCCCCGCCAAACATGGGTAGAAAGTTTACTTCCTGCATTCCCAACCATTTTCGCCACACAAATAATTTGATCCGCTTCAATCTGCGCTTCTTTGGCAGCATATTCCGGTGTGAATTCCGCCCATTCTTCGCTCAATCGCTTGATGAATTGGTCAAATTTTACGGGATCATCCGGATGCAAATTTTTGAGATAATCATCCCAATTCACCCAGTTTTCCATATAATGGCGATCGTATAATCCTTCGTCTAAAATAATCTTCGCCATGGCTAAATAAACCGCTGATTCACTGCCGGGATAAGTGGGCATCCATTCATCCGCCATGGATGCAGTATTCGATAAACGTGGATCCATAACAATCAACTTGGCGCCTTTCATCATTCCTTCCATAATCCGTTGGGCATGTGGATTAAAATAATGGCCCGTTTCCAAATGGGATGAAGCCAATAAAATCACTTCGGCGTTGGTATGGTCCGGACTGGGGCGGTCGTATTTATGCCATAAAGCGTAACCGGTTCGAGCGCCGGCAGAACAAATATTTGTGTGAGAATTGTGCCCATCCACGCCCCACGCTTTTAACACGCGCTCTGCATAACCTTCATGCCCGGGCCGACCCACATGATAAACCACTTTTTCTTTACTTTTCCTTAATGATGTCGCAATCTTTTCAGAAATTTCATCCAATGCTTGATCCCAAGTAATGCGTTCCCACTTCCCTTCGCCCCGCTCGCCAACCCTTTTCATAGGATAAAGTATTCGCTCTGTATCATTGATTTGATTAATTGTTGCGGGACCTTTGGCACAATTCCGTCCACGGCTACCGGGATGGTGTGGATTCCCTTCA
>JABGTK010000080.1 GCA_018647265.1 Candidatus Neomarinimicrobiota bacterium
CAACATTATATTGTACCTGGAGAATGGGCAACTTTTAGAAATATTGCGGATATTATTTCAGATTTTCTAGAGTTTCGCACAACATTTCTTACTATTCCATTTTGGACAGCTTACACCGCATTGCCCTTTGCCTTTTTAAAATCCAAACTTTCAGGGGAGCGGCCTTCTTTCAGCCTCGGGAGTCTTCATGCCCTTGCGGTGCAGTGCAAAGATATCCCCGGCACTCTGGCCAGAAAAAAGTTGGCCCATTTATCACGACCTTTAGAGGATACTATAAAAGATACAGTGAATGAAATAATGGCAAATGTTCCATAAAAAGAGGATAAGGTAGCGCATGCTAATTAATGAGTGGCAATATGAATTAACGATCTGGATTTGGTTGGGAATTGCGGCGGGCACATTCATTTTACTCATGTTCATTCGCGCACCTTACGGTCGCCATGAACGACCCGGTTGGGGACCCACAATCCCTGCGCGCCTAGGGTGGATTCTTATGGAGTCTCCCTGCATTATTGTAATGACGGTATTTTTCGGTATTGCCGCCTCAGAATGGACCCTCGCTGATCCAGTGGGAATTATTTTTTATATCATGTGGATAACTCACTATGTACATCGCAGTTGGGTATGGCCAGCCAGAGCCCATATTACTGGGAAAAAAATGCCTGTAAGCATTATCCTTTTTGCAATCGGGTTTAATGGCATTAACTCGTGGGTCAACGCTGAATGGCTTTTTAGCCTCCACCACCCATATCCCTTAGAATGGCTCACTAGCCCCCAATTTATAATCGGCGTAATTATATTTATTACAGGCATGGGCATCAATATTAAATCGGATAACATGTTGTTTAACCTGCGTGCGGATGGAGCGACTGATTACAAAATCCCCCAAAATGGTTTGTTTAAGTGGGTTTCCTGCCCAAACTATTTAGGAGAATTATTAGAATGGTGGGGATGGGCTCTGGCTACTTGGTCTTTAGCGGGACTCTCTTTTGCACTATGGGGTATGGCAAATCTTATCCCCCGTGCCCGGGCAAACCACATTTGGTATAAAGAAAAATTTTTCAACTATCCAAAAGATAGAAAGGCGCTTATTCCCAAAATTTGGTGAAAGAATAATCCATTGACTTAATCTCTAATAATTAGCAGTTTCGATGAGGTTTTAGAACCTAATTACCGCATAACAAAGGTGCCGGCATAGCACAAATTATAAGTGACATGCCTATACTAAGCTTTAAATACATTTTTTTCTTTCTTTTTGTACCCATTGGGGCGCTGACGGCGCAGTCTATCCAATTTACTGAAATCCATTATGATCCATCCACCAGTCAGGGGAGTGATTCGGATTATGAATTCATAGAAATATTCAACTCAGGTGGATCGTCGGTAGATTTATCCAATTATTATTTTTCAGGAATTTCTTACACTTTTTCATCCGGCGCCTCATTGGCGGCTGGGGCTTATATTGTTCTCGCTCGACAAAGCGACAATTATTCCGGCAGCCTTGAATGGTCCAGTGGTGTATTAACTAATGGTGGTGAAACACTGACTCTATACGACGGTTCTGAAAATGTTATTGATCAGGTAACCTTTGACAATGCCTCCACCTGGCCCACACCTCCCAATGGTGACGGACCGTCTCTAGAACTTAAGGACCCATCCTCGGATAATAGCGTTGGATCCAATTGGACATACAGCTACCATTCAGGTGGAACGCCCGGTTATGCCAATCAAAGTATTCAGCTTACCGGTTCGGCGGGGTGGCGAATCATGTCCCTTCCGCTGCAAAGTAAAACGCATGATGATTTATTAAGCGGGATTTGGACCCAGGGCTTTACGGGGGCAGATGCCACCACTGGAACAGCAAATGTTTATACATATAGCGGTAGCGCTTGGGCATCTATCAGCAATCAAACTGACACACCAACTGCCGGAACTGGTTTTCTTGTTTATGTCTATTCAGATGATAATAATGATGGATCTGCTGAAGGCTTTCCAAAAACCATAACGCTCAGTGGCAGCGAATATGCAGCAACAGTCAGTGTTACAACCGCTGCCAGCACATGGAATTTATTAGGGAATCCCTTTACCCATACAATTGATGCGGATAAGCTCAGTCTTGGTGGAAGTGGCAGCGGAACCAATGATAATTATGAAACTGCTGTTTATGTCTGGGATAATAGCTCCGGCACATTTAAATCCTACGATGCGTCCACAAGCTCAGGAACGCTTACAGGCGGATTAATCGAACCATTTCAAGGATTTCTAATCCAGTCAAAAACCAGTGGTACCCAATTCGATTTTAAATCTAGCTCCAAAGCAATTAGCTCGGGGGCATTTTATAAGACATCATCCGCTCCTCAAATAATAATTCAAGCTTCGACTGGCTCTTTTCAAGACGTGGCTATTCTAAATGTTATTCCATCCTCCTCCTTGGGTGCCGGTGGCGCATATAAACTAAAACCAGTTGACAGTCGCGAAAGGATGTTAATGGCATTTTTTAATGATTTAACACCCATGGAAATAATGAATATTTCATTGGCCGATACCATTACATCAATTTCTTTTGATGCTTTCAGAATTGATCGCGATTGGGCACTAAAGCCCAGCCTCATTGATTTGGATTGGCAATTAATAAATATTCCAGAAAATATTATAGTCCAATTAATTGATCATGGAACGGGGTCTTTGATCAATCTTTCTGACAAAAACACTATTTCATTTTATAATCGTGAAGTGCGTCAGCCTGAATTTGATGGAGATAACATAGGAAATATACCAAGTTACCGATCTCCGCGATTTGAATTAATAATTAGGGCGAAAATGCTTTTGGATGCCAAAACAACACCAACGCGCTTTCGCCTCTACCCCGCCTTTCCCAACCCTTTTAATGCCAGTACTACAATTGAATTTGAGCTTCTAGAAAAAAGCCATGTTGAAATCACTGTCTATAATATAAGGGGTAAAAAGGTGGCCACAATCACAAATGAAATGATGACTGCCGGAAATCAAACAATTCGTTGGAGGCCCAACCATTTATCATCAGGAATTTATTTTTGCCGACTTCGATCTGGAACAACCGTTCGAACCATAAAACTTGTACTAATGAAATAAAGGGAAAAACCATGGAATATGGAAAATGGATAATGGTAATACTTTACTTAACAATTCTAATGGCACAGCCTACATTCCCGGGGACACCAAACCAGGCGCCCATCGGTGGTTTAGGTGCTCTGGCCGTGGCTGGTGGGGCGCTTGCTTTGAAAAAATTATGGAATAAAAGAAAGGGGAACTAGTCTGTCTTTCTCCTCATTAAAGTTAAGTTTTTTAAAAAATATATTGACATCAATTAACCTAGCGTTGTAGAATAATACACACGCGTTAATAACGAATAAAAACAAGTTAGGAGTACGTTATGCAAAAAGGCAGTGTAAATAAAGTGGTGTTGGTTGGACACCTGGGTGGCGACCCGGAAACACGGTATACGCCGTCCGGTGCTGCTGTGGCCAACTTCAATCTGGCAACAAACGAAACCTGGCGTGATAGTAACGGTGAACTTCAGGATAAAACTGAATGGCATCGTTGTGTTATGTTTGGGAAATCTGCGGAATTGTCCGGTGAACTCTTGAAAAAGGGTCAGCTGGTCTATTTGGAGGGAAAGCTCCAAACCCGTAATTGGGAAGACAAGGATGGTGTTAAGCGCTATACCACAGAAGTGGTTGGTGATATTTTTACCATGCTTGGCCGCAAGATGGATAATGCGGGCGGCGGAAAGGCCGCACCCGCGACTACGGCGGCGACAGCTGATGGTGATGATGAAGACGATCTTCCGTTCTAATCAATCCTGAAAGTCCGATTAATAAAAAGGCCTCTCGATTATCGGGGGGCCTTTTTATATATTCATTTTATTAAATAATATATTGAAATAGTCAAAACTCATCATTTAACATTTACTCCTAAGAAAAAATCTTATAACTACATTAAAATCCAAACGCATTTTATTCCACTTTAGAAAGATTTCATGAATACTGAAAAACTGCAAAATGACCTGAATCAATTTTGGGATGACCACATTGTTCCTACTCTAACCGAATATATTAAAATTCCTAACAAGTCTCCCGCTTTTGATCCTGATTGGGAAACCACGGGCCACATGGAAACAGCATTAAATCTCGCTATAGATTGGGCAGAAAAACATCGCCCTGAAAACAGCATCCTTCATGTTAAAAGACTTGAAGGCAGAACACCCCTCATCATGATTGAAGTCCCCGGTGAGCGGGAAGGTAATATTCTTATGTACGGGCATTTGGACAAACAGCCAGAAATGGAGGGCTGGAACGAAGGCCTCGGCCCTTGGGATCCAGTCATGATTGATGAAAAACTTTATGGCCGTGGCGGCGCTGATGATGGCTACGCAATGTTTGCTTCCCTCGGGGCTGTAAAAGCTTTGAAAAATCAGGGCCTTGCCCTACCGCGAATTATAGTATTGATTGAGTTCTGCGAAGAAAGCGGTTCTCCCGATCTCCCTTATTATATAGATGAATATGCGGATATTATTGGCAATGTGGATTTGGTGGTTTGCCTTGATTCCGGCGCGGGAAATTATAAACAGTTCTGGACAACGGTATCACTCCGAGGCATGGTGGCCTGTGAACTACGAGCAGATGTACTTACAGAAGGCGTCCATTCTGGGAGTGCCAGTGGATTAGTCCCCTCTTCCTTCCGTGTCTTGAGGCAGCTAATCTCACGGATTGAAGATGAAATTTCAGGTGAAATAAAAATTGGAGATTTTCACACCAATGTTCCCGAACATCGGATTGAAGAAATAAAAAAAATGTTGGACGCTCTAGGTTGCGAAACAGAAGCTTTTCCATGGCATGAAAATATGATCGCTTCTACTACCGACCCAGTAGAGGGGACTTTAAGACGAACATGGAAACCGTCTCTTTCGTTTGTGGGAATGGATGGCGTTCCCGCAGTAAAAGATGGTGGTAATGTGCTACGGCCTTATACAACGATAAAACTTTCTTTTCGGCTGCCGCCTGACGTGGACAGTCACAAAGCCATGGCCGCGGCAGAAAAAATATTGCTGGAAAAACCACCTTACAATGCCACACTTTCAATTAAATGGGAAGAACCGGCAAACGGTTGGAATGCGCCAAAACTTTCTCCTTGGCTAGACGGCGCTATCCAAGAAGCATCCGAAACATTTTATCAAAAACCGGCTTTAGCTATGGGTGAAGGAGGCACCATTCCTTTTATGGCTATGCTGGGCGATAAATTCCCCCAAGCGCAATTTGTGATTACTGGGGTATTGGGCCCTGGCTCCAACGCCCATGGACCCAATGAATTTATCCATATCCCCTTCGCTAAAAGACTCAGCGCCTGTATTGGTTATATTCTGAATCAATTCCCCTCTTGATTTGAGCGCCCGGACTAAATTAGATCTATTAAAACCACGCCCTAAGCGGGTGCGGTATTTCGTGACCTATCTTGCTCTTCTTTTAGGAGCGATTATTGCCAAGATTACTGTCAAGGGTCGACACCACCTTCCAAAAGAAGGCCCTTTTATAGTGGCGATTAATCATTTTAATTATGCTGATCCTCCCTTTGTGGTTTATGCAATTCGGCGGCCCATCAACTTTTTGGCAGCCAGTGATCAAGTGGTGGAGTGGTTTAATTACTGGGCCATTTGGTTATACGGATTTATTCCTACCAATCGAACACGATTGGGGCCATCCACAATAAAAACGGCCAAGAAAGTTCTGAAGCAAAAGGATATATTGGGAATTTTTCCTGAGGGAAATTCCCTTTCTGATGAGCTCCGACCAGCAAAGGGCGGTGTCGTATTTCTTTCTACCACCATGCAGGTGCCCATTGTGCCGGTGAGTATTTCAGGATTAAGAGGCAATATATGGCAAGATCTTTTTAAAGGTGTCCGTCCCAAACTTCAAGTGAATATCGGCAAATCTTTTGGCCCCTTTTCTTTACCTAAAGACCGCAGTAAAAGAGACGGTGCGCTCCAAAAAATCGGCGATAAGGTTATGTGCCGGATCGGAGCACTGCTACCCGATGAATGCCATGGTGTTTATGCCGGCGATCCTTTAATAAAAAAATATCGTAAAGAGAATCAATAGTCTGAGACACTTATCGGCGTTCTCTACATCATTGATGTTTTGTTACTAAAATATATAATCCTCCCAGAGTTACGCCGCCACCAATGAGTGTCATCATTGGAATCGCCTCTGCAAATAATATTAATGCCATGATGGTAGCTAAAACAGGTTCTCCCAACGGAACGGCGCTTACAATGGTGGGGCGCACATATCGCACAGAGTAATATAATAAGGTGTGACCCAATACGGTTGGGATAAGCCCTAATAGTATGAGCCATAAATAGTCTGAACTTTCAAAACGAAATAGATTGCGATCAAGACTGGTGCCCAATCCCAACAGAATTATGGCCGCCCATCCGTAAAGTGATCGGGTGAAAATAAAAAGGTCTGAATCTTTCCTCACTTTTTCGGCAAAGATCATGAGTAAGGCTAAAAATAAACCGGCAAACAGTGCAAGGATTACACCAACCAAATCATCGCCGCCACCACTCAAATTGCCCACTTGTAACAGAGCCGCCCCAATTAAAGCCAGAACTAATCCAATCGCCATACCAATATTCCAAGAGCGTTTTAAAAACACTTTTTCAATTATTGCTGCAAACAGTGGTGCCATAGCACCCAACAAGGTAGTCTTTGAAATTGTGGTAAAATGGAGGGCAGCAAAAAAACTAATAAAGTGAAGGGATAAAAATAATCCGCATAAAATAATGGTGTAACGGTGTTTCTCAGGTAAGGGCTCTTTCTTTTGAATAAAGGTCGCTCCCCAAAAAACAGCGGCGCCAATAGCCATGCGCCATAAACTCACAGCCACTGGGGCCACTTCAGGAATCATGCGGGCAAAAATGGCCGAGGTGCTAATACAAATTAAAGCAAGGGCTAGGATGATGATCATTCGGCTTCGCATACCAGAAAATAAGGCGGACAAAAATCACTTTCATTATATTTCCTCTTCGATTTTTCAACTTAACTTTTAGGATTAAAATCAGCGGAATTTTTTCTATGTCAAAAACAAAACCACAACATTATCTAATCGTGATTGCCTTGGCCATTGGCTTTATGGCGCTTATGCGGACTCGCGCCATTCAACAAAATCCGCCTTTGGTTGATGGTAGCGCAAATGAACATATACAACCAAAAGAAAGTCATTTTAAAAATCTACGCCAACTCACTTTCAGTGGTGAAAATGCAGAAGCGTATTTCAGTTCGGACGGTAAAAAGCTGATCTTCCAAGCCCACGATGGTGAAGGCCTCTGCGACCAGATTTATATCATGGACATTGAAACCGGTGAATCTGAAATGGTTTCTACCGGGAATGGGGTCACCACATGCGCTTATTTTCAATATCCAGAAAATGAAAAAATTGTTTATGCTTCTACCCATCATAAAAATAAAGTGTGTCCACCGCCGCCGGATTATAGCCACGGTTATGTCTGGAAGCTACACGAGGGTTATGACATTTTTCGCGCCAATTTGGATGGAAGTGCGGTGGAAAAAATCACGAGTGAAAAAGGCTATGATGCTGAGGCCACTGTCGCGGAAGATGGTAGTCGCATTGTTTATACATCCATTGTATCGGGAGATTTGGAAGTCTGGGTTATGAACACTGATGGTTCGGATAAGCGTATGCTGACCAATAAACTCGGGTATGACGGTGGCCCGTTTTTTAGTCATGATGGAACTAAGATTGTATGGCGCGCATTTTACCCAAAGACAGCCAAAGAAATTTCTGATTATAAAGCGCTCATTGCCGAAAGCATGATACGCCCTATGAATTTACAGATTCGCGTCATGAATGCTGATGGCACAAACAAACAACAAATTACCCACAATAAAGGAGCCAATTTTGCACCCTTCTTTTTTCCAAACGATGAGCGAATTGTTTTCTGCTCAAATATGGCAGATTCAAAAGGTCGCAATTTTGATTTGTGGGCTGTGAATTTGGATGGCACTAATCTGGAACGCATCACCGATTTTGATGGTTTTGACGGATTTCCCATGTTCAGCCCCAACGGAAAATATTTTGTTTTCGCTTCTAACCGAAACCAGGCCAAATCTGGTGACACAAATATATTTATAGCTGAATGGGTAAATTAATACCGCTCATATTCTGTGCGACTCTTTTCGCTGGAGAGGACTCTGTCCTTTCTGCTATTCGCGCCGATGCAATAAAAAAGGGCATTCCAGAATCCTATCTTAATGAGGCTTTTGCCCATGAAGGGATCATCGTCCATGATAAAATTCTTGATCGCTTCGCCCGACCTTACGAAAAGAAAAGCTGGACCGACTATCGAAAATTATTTGTTACAGATTCGCGAATCAATAAAGGAACAAGTTTCTACGGAAAAAATAAATCGGCCCTTCAATCTGTGGAGAAACAAATCGGCGTAGACCTCTTCCTTATTTTAAGCATCGTTGGTGTTGAGAGTAATTATGGACGCCACCGCGGAGAATTCACTGTATTTAATGCGCTGTATACCCAAATTGCAAAAATGCCCCGGCGGACAAAATGGGCTAAAAAGGAAATGGTGGAATATTTAGTTTATTGCTACACTGATAGTATTCCGCCCCATTCTATTAAAGGTTCCTATGCGGGTGCTTTTGGATATGGACAATTTATTCCCTCCAGTTTTAATGCCTACGCTGCTGATGGCAATGGCGATGGTGTACGGATGCCCTACGAATGGGTCGATGTTTTTGCCAGCGTGGGAAATTATTTGCTCAAGAACGGGTATCCCGTTTCAAATCCGGCTAATGAAAAGCAAGTGTATAAATCGGTTTATGCCTACAACCATGCGGATAATTATGTCAAAGCAGTTTTGGAACTACGGGATGAACTAAAGAAAAGTATTCTTATAGATTAACCTTAAAGGTTAACTCTTTTCCTCCCCTAATTATAATTACATCTATGGTTTCTCCTGGTTTCAGCTCCGCCAGACGATACATATAATCATAAATATTTTTAATATCTTTTCCCCCGATGGATGTAATAATATCGCCTTTTTTCAATCCCGCTTTTCCTGCAGGTCCTTCTTTTTTGGCTCCGTCAATTTCAAGACCTACGGCGTCACTGCCATAAGATGGTATTACGCCAAATGTTACTTTAAAACTCCGCCGTGTCTGATTGGATTCTTTTGGACCTGCCTCTGTAAATACCGGCTTTTCTTTCAAATGACTAAAACGAAGTGTCACATCATAAATTAAATCCACAATCTGTTTTTCACCTTCAGCATTAATGTGTTGCCAGTCATCGCTGGGTTTATGGTAATCCGTGTGGGTACCAGTAAAAAAGAAAAGAACCGGCACATCATTGACATAAAAACTGGCATGGTCACTGGGACCATATCCTTCTTTACTCATTTTTAAATTAAGATTGTGATTTTGGTTCACTTCATTCAAAATGGATTCAAATTGAGGGGAAGTCCCTGTGCCACCAATGGTAATCTTATCTTCGGACATGCGACCGATCATATCCATGTTGATCATTGCTGTAATTTTACTAAGATCAACTGTTGGATTCTTCACAAAATATTTTGAGCCCAGCAAACCTTCTTCTTCTGCATTGTAGGCCATTAATAAAATTGATCTCTTAAGTAAGTTTTGATTGGCAGATAATTTTTCAGCTAATTCTAAAATCCCTGCAGTTCCAGAAGCATTATCATCAGCACCATTATGAATGGCGTTAGAATCAGGTGTGAGAGAACCAGACCCTTCGCCACCAAACCCCAAATGGTCAAAGTGAGCACCAATAACAATATATTCATTCTTTAATTCAGAATCATTACCAGGAACAAGACCAATCACGTTGGGCACATTCACTATTTCTTTTTCTAGGGTTACTTCGGCGGATATTTCTTTATCCAATAAAAAGGATTGCGGAGAATATTTATCATCTAATTGGCTTTGTAATGCAATTAACTTTTGATCTAATAATTCATTGGCAACCTCTCTAGAAATCTGCAAAATGGGAATTCCAATTGCCGTTGAATTGGGTGAATGTTTTAAGGGAATCAGTTGATCTTCATCTCCGTCTTGGTTCACAAAAAGAATACCGGCAGCATTTTGATCTCGGGCCAACATAGCTTTTTTCCGGATGGGTGTATGTTTTGCAAAATCGGAATGAGGGTGATCTTCCCCCGGTCCACCGCGAAGAATAATTACCCACTTACCATCCGCTTCAATTCCATCATAATCATTCCACTGTATCGAATCATTAATCGTAAATCCATATCCCGCAAAAACAAGAGCGCCCTCAACTTTTCCATTGGAAGCAAATTCAAGCGGAATGAAGTCCTTCATTATTACGTAGCTTTCATTCTGGGTTGATAGGTGATTTTGTTCACCAAGATTTAGGCCTGTGATGAATTCAAATGGCTGTAAAAACCCATCTGTCCCCGCAGGAAGTAAGCCGTTTGCTCTAAAATTGTCGACGATATAATTTGTTGCATCCCGAGATCCTTTTGACCCAGGATAGCGCCCAGCCCTTTTATCATCTGAAAGATATTTAATGTGGTTTAACAAATCCGTGGCACTAACCTCCGGATTAGTTTGTGACGGCGTTGTTGATTTGGGTAATTGACTGCAACCGGCCAGGATTACCAGTGGTAATAAATAATATAGAGTTCGTTTCATGTTTTAAATTCCCCGCTGTTTGTAAATAA
>JABGTK010000081.1 GCA_018647265.1 Candidatus Neomarinimicrobiota bacterium
CCATTTTATGCTGAATCCGGTGGGCAGATTGGAGATACGGGATCAATAAAGGGCGATGGCGTAAATCTTTCTGTGCTGGATGTGAAAAAAGATGGTAATACATTTATCCACTATTGCAATGGATCTATTGGTGAAAAATCAAATGGGAAAGTCCAATGTGAAGTAGATGAAGATCGCCGACAGAATATTCGCAAAAATCATACTGCCACACATCTAATGCATAAGGCATTGAAGATTGTTTTAGGCGACCACGTCCACCAGGCTGGTTCACTTGTCCATGCCGATTATCTCAGATTTGATTTAACCCATTTCGAAAAATTGACATTAGATGAAATTCGGGGAATTGAATCAATCATAAACCGTGAAGTGTTAATAAACAATGCGTTGGATATTACAGTTAAAGGTTTTGATGAAGCTAAAAAAGAAGGTGCAACAGCCATGTTTGGTGAAAAATATGGTAATGAAGTGCGTGTTGTAACAGTTGGCGACTTCTCCAAAGAATTGTGTGGCGGCACTCATGTAGATCGAACTGGTGATATTGGATTATTTAAAATTTTAGAAGAATCTTCACTGGCCGCGGGGGTGCGGCGAATCGTCGCAGTAACAGGACCAAAAGCAGTGGAATACGTTCAGAATCAATCTGCAAGTCTGGAAACAGTTCAATCTCAATTGAATTGTGGTGCGGATATGGTTGCTGAGCGGGTAAGCCAATTATTATTACAGAAAAAGGCATTAGAAAAAGAATTAAAACAGCGCAAAAAAACGGGATCTTCCTTTAATGTAAAATCGCTGGTGGATGGTGGAAAATCAGTCGGTAAACAAACAGTAGTGGTGAAAATGACCGATGCTACTTCTATGGATGAGTTAAAAGATTTGGGCGATACATTGTTGGGCGGTCTAAAAAGTGGCATTGGCGTCCTTGGGGCTGAAGGTGAAAAACCAATGGTTGTTATTGTAGTGACTCAAGATTTGGTCAAAACAGGTGTAAAAGCCGGCGCACTTGCTAAAAGTATTGGTGCAGAAATGGGTGGCGGTGGTGGTGGAAAACCTCATCTTGCTACGGCTGGTGGGAGAGATTCGGCCGCGTTAAAATTTGCCATGGATAAAAGTTTTGAAATTATTAAAGACACAATTGAAGGATAAAGCACAATATGCAGTATAAACAGGACGGTGATACTTACATTATTTACGTGGAGCAGGATGAGGCGATTATGGAAACGCTCACCCAGTTTTGTAAAGATCGCAACATAGCTAATGGGCAACTTTCTGGTATTGGGGCAATCAAAGAAATTGACTTGGGCGCCTACGATTTAGAGAATAAAGAATATGTCCGAAACTTTTATGAAAATATTTGGGAATTGACATCTTACCAAGGGAATGTGTTACTCAAGAATGGGGAACCATTTATTCATGCGCACATAACAATTAGCGACCATAGTATGGATGTAAAAGGTGGCCATCTGTTTGAAGCAAAAGTCGGTGCAGTGGGAGAATTTATTTTGAGAAAAATTGATACCGACGGTAAAAGAGAGTTTGATCCCAATATTGGTCTCTTTTGTATGGCCTTTAACGATTAGGAGAAAATATGAGTAGACAAGTAATCAATGACGCCCATGCGCCAAACCCCATTGGATCATACAATCAGGCCGTCATTGCCAATGGATTTGTATTTACTGCCGGTCAGATTGCTATCGATCCTGACTCGGGTCATTTGATAGAAGGGTCATTTAAATCAAGAGTGGAACAGGTTTTTAAAAATCTATCAGCTATTTTAGAGCGGGCGGGGACTGACTTGTCGAAGGTAGTTAAGTTTACTGTTTTTTTGACGGACATGGATAATTATGCCGAAGTGAATGAAGTATTCAACGTATGGTTAGATGAAGCGGAAGCACCGGCGCGATCTTTGGTGTCGGTGGTCGGGTTGCCAGCAGGAACCGACGTTGAAATAGAATGTGTCGCCGCCATATAAATTTTGAATGATCAAAAAAATTACTATAATCCTGATTCTAATGTTTCCTTTGTTGGGACAGGAAGCAGATAGCCTTAATCAAAAATCAACAAAACAGGCGGCACGGAGGGCGTTAATGCTTCCCGGGGGCGGACAATTTTATAATAATCAGCCAATCAAGGGCGGATTATTGATAGTATCTGCAATTGCCACGGGGTATCTGTACATGGATTATGGTAATAAATATAAGAATTTCAACGGTACTGATTTGACCGAAAAGGCACAGTATTTAAAACTAAGAAACAAATATGGATGGTGGATTGGATTTGTCTATATTTACGGCCTCCTCGACGCCATCGTCGAGGCACATTTACATCCATTTCATGACGTAATGAATGAAGACCTAGAGAAACCGAAAGAAGAGAAAGAGCAAAAACAATGAGTCAAAACCGTGAACAATGGGGGTCAAAGTTAGGATTTATCTTGGCTGCTTCAGGATCCGCAGTTGGTATAGGAAATATTTGGAAATACCCCTCAATAGCTGGCCAAAATGGTGGCGGTGCTTTTACCTTAGTTTACTTAGCCTGTATCCTGGCTGTTGGTTTATCTATTCTCATTGCTGAATTTGTTATTGGTCGTAAAACGCAATTAAGTCCTGTGGGTGCATTTGAAAAACTGGCTCCGGGTACCCATTGGAAATGGGTAGGATATCTCGGTGTCGCATCTGCCTTTGTAATTCTTTCTTTTTATGGCGTTGTGGGTGGATGGATATTTAAATACATCATTGATTCCTTTTCTGGTGGTTTTGCCACGTTTGCCGGTAATATTAAAGCAGCAGATTCCGCGTTTGAGGTATTTAAGACAAGTACCTGGGAGCCGGTAATATATCAGGTTTTGTTTATGGCTTTGTGTATTTGGGTTATTGTTAAGGGTGTAAAGGGCGGCATTGAAAAATGGTCCAAAATTATGATGCCCTTGATTGTTATTCTATTAGGTATGCTAGCCGTTCGAGGCATGACACTCCCCGGTGGAATGGAGGGATTATCATTTTTATTTAATCCTCGGTTCGAAGACTTAACGGCTTCGGCCATTGTGTTGGCGCTGGGCCATGCATTCTTTACAGTAAGCCTCGGAATGGGAACCATGATTACCTACGGTAGTTATCTCGATAAAAAACAAAATTTAATGACTTCAGCCCTATGGGTGATTTTCTTAGATACTGCCATCGCCATGCTAGCCGGTGTCGCTATTTTCACAACAGTATTTGCACTGGGTGCCGATCCAGCAGCAGGCCCCGGACTTATTTTTGGTGTATTACCGGCAGTATTTGCTCAAATGGCCGGTGGCGCTATTTGGAGTACGATGTTTTTCATCCTCCTATTTATGGCGGCATTGACATCTGCAATCTCAATACTTGAAGTTGTAACCGCTTATTTTATAGATCAAAAAGGATGGTCTCGTAAAAAAGCCACCATTCAGTTTGGTGCTGTGATTACTGTGGTGGGGGCATTCTGTTCATTCTCTTTAGGTGGTGGAATCAATATTACAGAATTCATGGGAATGCCTTTCATGGATTTCATGGATTATTTATCCTCAAAATACATGTTGCCTATCGGTGGCATGCTTACTGCCATATTCGTCCTAAAAAAATGGGGAATCGCCAATTATTTGGTTGAGCTAAAAGAAGGGATGGAAGGGATGGATTTATCTCCACAATTAGTGAAAACATTTCTCACCATTGCAGCAGCAGTTGTAGCCTTTATTATTTTTAATGAAGTATATGCCGAAATTTTCGGCAAAGCATTAATAGGTTAAGCAGATGTTGGCAGAAAAGTATTTTCCCCGAAATTCAGGGCGATATGGCCGTTTAGCAGCCATTGCAAAAAAGATGGATGGTTTCGCAGCACTCAATCCTGAGCGTTGGTTTGGGATTTGGGCAATGGTTCTCGCCGGTGCAAATGTGTCCGCTTATTTAGAAGATCGATGGCTTTATTGGGAATGGTCCACCTTTTCTTACTTTCTAGTGTCAATAATGGTTATTGCATTAGTGTGGGATAAATTTATGTTTAGGTTTCCCCTTTTTCCTCAAAAAGTGGATTCGATTAAATCAGCTAGTTTCATGCTTTTAACGGGATTTGCCCTGTTTTTTCTGGGGACAATTCCCGCCGGATTTGATCCTTTAGTTTTTGCCTATGGATTACCTTATTTCATCTTTTTTGTAGTGGCGCATTTGACTTATGCTATCCCCATTAAAGAGAATGAAAAGGGAGAAAGATCCGTGCCCGAGAAAAGCGAAATGACACTTCCCTTGGCTATAATTATTGGATTAACCATTATAACCGCTACGGCAGGTGTTCTCCATGATGATCCTATAATTAGCACAATCTCAGCTGTATATTTGCCATTTCCTCTGGTAGCTTTGATTTTTCCTTCTGCAGTAAGACATTTGCAGCGCTGCCGTGCTTATGTGGTCTTTATTCCGGTCATGTTTATTGCAGTGCGATTTCCCTGGTTCTTATTTATGGTACTTCCATTATTTTGGATTTTAAGGCATTATAATTATTTTCGTCACGGTGTTGTTTCACCTTCTTTCAAAGTGGATCTACCTGACGGCAATGATGGATAAAATGGTTTAAATTTTATGGATCGCCCTTCACTTTTAAAAAAACTTCAATTAAATAAGTTTGTAGCTATCGATTTTGAAACGACGGGTCTTCAGGTTGAGACCGATCGTATAATTGAAGTTGCTGCTATTTTATTTATAGATGGGGAGCCATCGAAACGATTTACTTCTCTCGTTAACCCGGGAATTCCTATTCCATCTTTCATTGAGGAAATTACTGGAATTACCAATAATATGGTGGCGGATGCACCGGCCGAAAGTAAAATCGTCGATGACTTATTTAAATTTATCGGTAAACATCCATTAGTTGCCCATAACACACCTTTTGATTTGGCTTTCTTACAGTCCATGGGCGAAAGGCATAATAAGGAATTACCTGATCGCAAACTGTATGATACTTTACCCTTATCGCGCGCTTTATTGTTTTTTCAGCCGGCTCATAATTTGAGTGCAGTTTCGGATTTTTTCAGTCTCTCTACAGAAGGAGCACATAGAGCAGAATACGATACTGAAAATTGCGGAAAAATATTTGTTGAATTGGTTGAAGAAGCAGCCAGTTATAACCTCAATCTTATATCCAGAATTTTGGCCTTACTGAAACCATTTGATACTCATAATAAAGATTTATTCATTGATTTGGCCAATGCCTTGACCCAGATCGGTGATTTAAAAAATGGATTAATCGAGTCCAAAATACCCAAACCTACTAACACTAATATATTCATCAATGGTGGTGAGAATGATATAACAGCAATTTCAAGTCATGATGTATTTGGTCCCGACGGCCATTTAAGTTGTTCATACGAAAATTATGAAGATCGCCCAAACCAAGTCAATTTCAGTGAATTTATAGACGATATTATGGCCAGTCCTGGTGGTATCGGCATTGCAGAGGCGGGTACCGGACTGGGAAAAAGTATGGCATATTTATTTCCTGCTATGAAAAACAATCTTTTAAATCCTGATGATGGCCCCGTGATTATTTCCTGTTATACCAAACATCTTCAAGATCAATTATTTAACAAAGATTTACCTCAATTAACCAAAGCGATTGATGCACCAGTCCAGGCCGTGGTGATGAAGGGGCGCAGCAATTATGTGTGTAAGTCCCGCTTAAATTGGCTGATTGGCGGCGCAGAGAAAATGCTTAATGGTGAAGAGGCCATGTATCTCGTTCCACTCATGATTTGGCTGGAGCATACCCAAACTGGTGACATGGATGAATGCCCCGGTTTTACCAATGGATTTACATTCCGTCTCATGGCATTGGTGCAAAGTGAGCCGGGATTCTGTACGTCCCCAATTTGTTCTCGTCATGGTGGATGTTTTTTCGGTCCTTTGAGGAAAATGGTATACAACGCCAATCTGATTGTTGTGAATCATGCATTACTTTTGTCTGAAGCAAAAGCGCGAAAAGAAGCGGGTGAAGGGATGGGCTTTCTTCCGGAACATAAGTCCGTTATTATTGATGAGGCTCATAATATTCCCCAGGCTGCTTACCGCCAATTCACTTCCGTTTTAGATCAACGATCTTTGGGTTATTTTCTTGAACGAGTGGACCCAGAGCATTCCCATTCTGTTCGCTGGAATAATCAGCTCAAATCATTAGGTGGTCTCCATCCCCAATTTGAAGGAATGCGTAGAGAATTGGGTCGAGATGTGGCTGAATGTCGGGATTCAATAAAATCCTTTTTTGACCAAATGGCGGGAAATAGCCTACACAAATTTGATCCTGGTGCTAAATATTCAACCAAACTCATTATTCAAAATTTAGTTGAAGAGTTTGGCGCTTTGTCCGGCGAAATAAAGCAAATGAATCGTTGCTTTCATACCGTGAGAAATCAAGTGCGAAAACTGCGTGAAGCGTTGATGGATATTGATGAAAAGAGAGAAGATTTTCTAGAACTCCATCAACTGTTTGATCGAGGTGAGGGACTCATGACCGATTCTTTATTATTGATTCAGTCGCTAACGTCCAATCAGGATGATGATCATGTATATTGGTATGAAGGTAATTTCAGAAATTATAGAGGAAAAACACAGCTGATTCTTACTGTTCAAGCGGCACCAGTTGATTTGGGCAATGACCTTTCATCTGGCTTATTCAAAGAATTGAATCATTGCATCCTTACTAGCGCTACCATTCGTATCCGTGATTCATTTGATTATTTTCTCCAACGGACTGGTTTGAATGGAGTGGAATTTGATGACATCCAAACAGCTGTTTTTGAAAGTCCATTTTTATATAATGAACAAGTAACCTATTACCAATATTCCGGCAGCGATGGACAGAAACCGGATGTATTGGCAAATATGATCTACGCCTGTCACCAACGATATAATAAACGCATGATGGTGTTATTCACATCCAGAGCACAATTGGTGAATACCTACGATATATTACAGCGAAAGTCCGGTGGAAAAAATTTGCCAATCTTTGCCCAGAAAAGACAATCATCACGGGCTGGATTGGTGCGAGGTATGCATCAGTCCCCCAACGGAATTTTACTGGGAACCAATGCTTTCTGGGAAGGAGTGGATCTCCCGGGCGATTTGTTGGAAGTTTTGATTATTGTGAAAATGCCCTTTGATGTGCCCACAGAACCATTGGTGAAAGCTTATGGCAATATGATTGAAACTGAGGGTGGCAATCGTTTTATGGATTATGCCTTACCCGAATCAGTAATTAGGTTTCGTCAAGGGTTTGGCCGCTTAATTCGCACAGCTTATGACGAGGGAATATTTATTGTGATGGATGACCGAATTGTAAATAAAAGATATGGTGTCGCCTTCGGTGAGGCAATCCCTGTTGATATGAAAATATTCAATCGCGTGGATTTTTTGGGGTAATCCTTAACCCAATATTTTCCCCAAAACTTCTTTCAACAATTTAGCCGCAACCACCGCGGTCATATTATTAATATCCCTGTCTGGATTGTATTCTACAATATCGCCTCCCACCACATTCCCATTTAATTGATGGATTACATTCACCAAGTCTCGAGTGGAGAGTCCGCCCGGTTCATGATGAGACACACCCGGGGCGAAGGCGGGATCAAGGGCATCCAGGTCAATTGAAACATAAACAGGTCCGTCAAATTCAAGTGAAAGAGATGAAACGAAGTTTCTCATTTCAATTACTTCAATGCCGAATCGTTTAATCTGTTCTTTTTGATGATTATTTAAGGTTCGAATGCCCACTTGAACCAACCGTTTCACCAAGCCATTTTCCATAATTCGAGCAAAGGGGGAAGCGTGAGAATAGGGATTGTTCTCAAAATTATCGTATAGATCAGGGTGAGCATCAAAATGTAGTATATTTAAATTGGAATAATTCTGACTGTAAGATTCAATGATGGGAAAAGTAATGGAATGATCACCACCGAGTGAAACTACTTTTTGGCCACGATTCAATTCTTTACTAATAGTTTTACGGATAGAATCCATAGCCACTTTTCCCGCAGGAAGTTGGAGAATACCAATATCCCTAATTCTGTCCACATCATCACAATTAACACCATTTTCAGCAAACATGTTGGATGCATCGGAATGGAAGGCATCCATGATAAGAGGTGGCGCTTTGGCAGGCCCTTTTAAAAATGATGAATTTTCATCTAGGGGAATGCCAATAATAGAAACCATTATTTAAAATTCTTTATTCGGTCTCAAAAGTACAAACAGAATAAGTATTAATTAATTCTGCTTCAGTCGATGGTTTCTCAGGTTCATATGATTTTTCTAGAATTGTCATGGGCACGTCTTCAGAAACAATTAATGATGTGTTTTCTTCGATAATGTGAATATTGTCAAATCCTGTAATCCAAGGAGATCCTAGATCATCAAAAATTTCAGCGACCTCATCAAGTTCTTCTTTACCGCTATCTTGATTGAGTATATCATAGGTGAGATAATCAAAGGCAATACTAAATCGACTTATGTTTTTAGTTAAGGTGTTAAATAAATCAAAAATGAGTTTCTCAGGGATGTACATTGAGTTTCCTTCCCAGATAAACAGGGTGGATTCTTCAGTTTTAAAGCCACCTTTTTTCATCAGCGAAATGACATCTTCTTCTATATAGTTACATGGGATAAATATGGAGGGATAATTAATGTTATTTTTCTCAATTACATTTTGTTTGAAATTCAATACAGTCGCTTGATCCACATCAAAAAACTGGACATTTGGTTTTGCGTATTTACATGCTCTCATATCAAAACCGCCACCCAATAATACTATTTGAGTAGCGCCGGCATCTATGTGTTCTGTTATTTTATCGTTAAAATATTTGATTCGATAGCGAACCAATTCTTTTGTATCCGGAAGGATTGATGACATTTCATGAGACTTTTTAACCATTTCATCATTCAAAAAATATCTGGCATAGTCATCTTTAAAAAGAGGATTTTCACGATCGGATTCTTCAGCACGAAAGGCTGCAATTATAAATGCAGTCGATCCAATTTGATTAATATCCATTTTTACTATATGTAGTTGTAATAAATTAGAATTTAGTTCAATCCACGCCGATCCAACAGTGGTTGAATGTTCGGTTCGGAACCACGGAAATCTTTAAAAATAACCATAGCATCTTCACTGCCGCCGCGGGATAGAAGTGTCCTGCGAAAATGGTCACCATTCTTACGATTCAATCCGCCATTTTCTTTAAACCATTCTACTGTATCCGCATCCAGAACTTCACTCCAAATATAGGAGTAATAACCGGCAGAATAACCGCCAATAATATGGGAGAAATAGGTACTGCGATAGCGGGGCGGAATAGCATCCATAGCAACGCCACCTGATTTAAGTGCATCTGCTTCAAAGGCGATAAGATCAACTGATTCAGGAACTTGGTCCGGAGTTAATTGATGGAGCGCTTGATCCAATATGGAAGCAGCCAAATATTCAGTAGTGGCAAATCCTTGGTTGAATTTCTGAGTGGCCAAAACTTTATCTAAAAGTTCTTTTGGCATTGCTTCGCCTGTTTCATGGTGAACAGCATAATTTTTTAGCACTTCTGGCCAAATGGCCCACATTTCATTCACTTGTGAAGGATATTCCACAAAATCGCGCGGTACGGAAGTGCCGGCGAAATAAGGATAATTCACATCAGAAAACATACCATGGAGCGCATGGCCAAATTCATGAAACATGGTTATAACTTCCTCAAAGGTGAGGAGGGTGGGATCTCCTTCGGGTGGTTTAGTTATGTTCTGATGGTTGGCAATTACGGGTTTATTATTTTTTAGTTTGGATTGACCAACGTATGCATTCATCCATGCGCCGCCTCGTTTAGAAGAACGGGCGTATCCATCGTAAATGAAAAGAGCTAAGACTGAGCCGTCATAATCAAATACTTCAAAAACACGGACATCTTCTTGGTAAACAGGAAGGTCAAACCGTTCTTTGAATGAAATGCCAAAAAGTTGGTTGGCTGCATAAAAGACGCCATTTTGTAGCACATTGTCCATTTCGAAATAGGGCTTTAATTGGGATGCGTCAAAATTGTAGCGATCGGCCCGAACCTTTTCTGTATAATAAGTCCAATCCCACGATGCCAGTTCAAAGTCGCCTCCTTCAGCATTAATCATTTTTTGCAGATCCGCAGCTTCACGATTGGCATTGGCCATGGCTGCAGGTGCAAGTCCGGATAAGCGTTTGTTTACTGCGTCCGTGGTTTGGGCCGTTTGGTTTTCCAGTGAATAGGCGGCGTGGTTGGCGTATCCCATAAGTTGAGATCTTTCAGCGCGGAGTTTAATTACTTTGGCTAAAGTTTCTCTATTATCAAAATCACCACCACGACTTCCGCGGGAGAGAGATGTCTTATGAATCCGTTCTCGAAGGGCTCGATTGGTGAGTGAAGACATGGGTGGCTGTCCACTGGTGTTTCTTAAAGTGATGACATATTTTCCTTCTAATTCCCGAGATTTCCCTTCGTTCGCTGCCGCTTCGATGGCGGCGTTAGAAAGTCCATCCAATTCTTCTATTGAATTCACAACTACCGCCAGTGCATTTACTTCTTTTAATACATTTTGGCTAAAGGTGGTTTGGAGAACGGCCATTTCACTATTGATGGATTTTAGCCGTTCCTTTTCTTCTGTAGAAAGTTTGGCACCGGCGCGGACAAAGTCAGTATAATATTTTTCTACGAGACGAAGGGATTCCGCATCTAAATCTAAGTCATTGCGTTTTTCATGAAGTACCATGACTCTTTCAAATAATTTACCATTCAACAAAATCTGGTCACTGTGGGCCGACAACTTGGGCGCCATTTCACTCCGAATTTTTTCCATATCATCATTGGTATTGGCAGAAGTGAGACTGAAAAAGACAGTGGCTACTCGATCTAGTAATGCACCGGATATTTCTAAGGCAACGATAGTATTTTCAAAAGTAGGTGCATTTTTGCTGTTGGCGATTGCTTCAACCTCTTCCATATGTTCGGCCATGCCTTTTTCAAATGCGGGCGTGTAGTGGCTGTTTTTTATCTTATCAAATTGGGGATATTTAAAATAGAGTGGACTCTCCTTGTAGAAAGGATTCTCACTCTCAGGCGCCGGTATGTTTTTGGCGGTAACTGTGGGATTATTGGTTGGCACGGTACAGCCTCCTAAAAATAGAATGCAGGAAAGAATTCCTGTGAATAATTTGAATTTCATTTTGAATTAACTCCTCTGTTAAAATCATAATTTCCGTAGCAAAGATACGAGGAAGGCAAGGGAAGGTCAAAGGAGCAAACTTCCAAATCTAATTTTTAGAGATTATGATTACCTTGATGATTATTTATTCAGGATTCTGAGTTGTCCAGTACGCCCAAACGATGAGAATGAATTGAATGGGCAAACGAATATAAAGTGCAATAGGGCTAATGTCTGAAAACAATTCAGGATGAAACGCCATGTGGAGGTTGGC
>JABGTK010000082.1 GCA_018647265.1 Candidatus Neomarinimicrobiota bacterium
ACCATTTATAAACATTTTACCTCAATTGTCAGATGATCAGGTAACAGCTTCTATTAGCGAAGATACATTGAGAATTAATTTTCCAGATGATTGGAATGGTGATTTAGCTGTGGATATTATTGCGGACTGGATTGGTTTCCCTATCCCATCAGATACAACAAGCTTCTCATTGTCTGTAGCACCAACACAGGATGCCCCCACTGCCTTTGAATGGGTAAGTAGCGCTATAGATACTATTAATATTACCAAAGACAATACTGAAATTACTTATGACCTTCAATGGGGTGAAAGTACAGATGCGGATGGTGACACAATCGATTATCTGTTATATGCTCAAATAGGGGTTTATCCAGCAGAAGAAGTATATGATACAACCAGTACTTCAGTTCAGATCACCTATGAGGAATTTTTGGAGAATGTATTTGAACCCTTTCCTATGTTATCGGGAGTAACGGTCAAGTTTAGCGTAATTGCTACAGATGGGATTGATACAGTGAAAGTAACGGGTGATGATAGAGTGGTATATGTGAATCGCTATGAATATCTCTCAACAGAAATGGAAGGTATACCAACTGAATTTGCATTGCATGAAAACTATCCAAATCCATTCAATCCAACTACAACCCTGCGCTTTGACTTACCTGAGGTAAGTAGCATAAACCTGACCATTTATAATATGCTGGGGCAAAGAGTCAGAACATTCAATATGAACGATACACCTGCAGGTTACCATTCAATCAAGTGGAATGCTACTAATGACTATGGTGACCCTGTAGGTGCAGGGGTATATCTATATCAACTTCAGACGAAAGACTTTGTTAAGACCCGAAAGATGGTCTTATTGAAGTAGTATGAACGCTACACTGTAGACAAGGAAGCCTCCTCACGGGGGCTTTTTTGTTTGTGGGTATGATTAAATATTTGTAATATTTTTGACTGAAAATATTAAAAAAGGATATCAAATGGCAGGATTAATAGTAAAACAATTTGCTACACCAGACGAATCACGTACTCCACCTAAAACAAAGGTCGATGTCGTTAGTTTAGGTACTGTAACATTAATGCGTGCAACATTACAACCAGGTTGGGTATGGTCTGAGTGTGTAGGGCCATTTACTGGAGAAACTAGTTGCCAATCACATCATGTAGGTTGTGTTGTATCTGGTAAAATGGTAGTTAAAATGGATGATGGTACTGAAATGGAAATTAAGGCTGGTGATGCTTATGTTATTGACCCAGGACATGATGGTTGGGTAGTTGGAGATGAACCTTTTGTTGGGTATGAATTTGATAGTTCAACAGCGGAAACATATGCAAAGTAATCTTTTCTAAGTATTTAATTTATAAGTTATTTATAAATAGCCTCACCTAGCGTGGGGCTATTTTGTTTATAAAAGAGACACCCACATTGCTGGGTAATTCTATGTAATTTCCAGTATGAAACGCCTCTGGGTCATATTATTTGTACTGCCTCTCTTTGCTCAAGATATTAATAAACATAATATCTCAGCTGGGATGCTTGATGATAAAACAGGATTTAGTCTTATTGGCTATACCTATAATATTAGACAGACAGAAATGGATGAGTTCTTTATAGGCGCTGGGACTATGATAATGGCATTTACAGGCTCTGCAGGATGGAAACATTATTATAAAAAATCGAAGCTTTCTTTTTATTCTGTATTGTCAGGACAAGGGGTTATGCATTTGGGATTTTCTGGTTTTATGCCAACTGCTTCGTTTGCATTAGAATATAATTTATCAAAGAGGACTCAAGTAAAAATTGGTGGCATGGGATTGATGCTACTGGGTGGTACTTCGGGTGAAGATGGTGGTGACACTGGTGTTTTGCCTTTTGTTGGTTTGAATTTTCGGTTCTAAATCTAAATGAAACGCCTCTGGGTCAAATAGCCTTCTCACGGGGGCTTTTTTGTTTGTAAAAGAGACACCCACATTGCTGAGTGATTATATGTAATTTTGCTATAATGTTTAATTGGAGTATCATAATGAAAAAGCTAATTCTTTTTTTACTGTTTGTGCCGTTAGTTTCTTTTGGGCAATCATCATACTCATCATATTATGAAAATGGTAAAATAAAAGTAACAGGCGAATCTTTTGAGGAAATTATAGGATCTAAAGTTTCTGCAAAAAGTGGTCTAAACGTTCGAGAAAGCCCTGATTTAAAATCAAAAACAATAGGCAAACTCCCCTATGGAATATCAGTTACGGTAGAATCTAAAACAGGTATAAAATTAACTGTAATTGATACTGATAGAGTAACAGGAATTAAAAGTGAAATTAAAGGCGAGTGGGTAGAAGTTACTGGCATCATAGTTGCGGAATATGACAATAAAAACATCAAACACAATTCTGCTAATCCAAAACTTCTTTACAAAACGGATCTATATTGGTATGATCTTGAAGGATTATATCCCTTACCTAAAACATTTTATCAAAACCCACTAATTAGATTAAAAGTTAGAGGATATGTTTTTGATGGTTTCTTAGAAAAATACTCACGATCCATTCGAAAAGGTGTGTGGACTTATTACTCTGAATCAGGGGATATAACAAAAGATGAATTTTATGTTGTTGTTGAATTTGATAATCCTGTTGATGCCAAGGATGAAATGATGATGATAACTCCTGAAGAAATTGATTTATTGTCAATGGAAAGTGTAATAAGATTGAACGGTCAAATTAAAACAATTGAATATGATGTTGATGGAAATATAACTGAAATTCTAGAACAGAAAATAGAACTTGATGACGCTTTATGGGGGCCTGACAAGATATCAAATACTTTTCATAAAAATGGCAAAATCAAGTGTGTCAATGAATCAAGCGGTGGGGGTGCAATTAGTTATTGCTTAGATGAAAATGGAAAACCATTAGGTTTAAATAATTATGGAACTGGGGATCAGCGCTTTATTTTATCTAAAGATATTAGAAAAGTAAAATAATTAACAAACCTCAATGAAACGCCTCTGGGTCAAATAAAGGAGAATAAAATGAAACGAATAATTATACTATCAATAACCTATCTATTATGTGGTTGTAGCTCTTATCAAGAAATAACGGAACAGGATGTCAAAGATACAATTTTAGGGATGTTTGATTCTTTTTCTGTTGAAAGCAGTGACAAAAATAATTTCTATAATTATGTAACAGATGATTATGTATTATATGAAATGGGGAAGAAATTCAATGCTTCAGAGTTTCTCGATTTTGCAAGC
>JABGTK010000083.1 GCA_018647265.1 Candidatus Neomarinimicrobiota bacterium
CAGTCTGCTGAAAATTTTCCTCAGTCAGAATTGCGCCTGTCGTCCAGTCAAAGATAGGATTTGCAACAGCCAAACCACCCAAGCTTAGCCCACCAATTCTTATAAATTCTCTTCTATTCATTATATTTATATTTTTTCATTCAGTTGCCAAATACTAATTTATAATTAAAGACCTTTTTATCCTATTGTTTGAGAAAAAAATATTATTTTTCCATTAACTTCCGTTTTTCAATTACCCTATTAGCTAAGTCGTCAAGAGGTTCACTGGCAAGCATGTGGCGAATTTTCCCACGAATAGGTTTCCATTGATCATGAAGCGGACAGGGTGTTTCATCTGAACACAGATTTAGTCCGATAACACATTGTTCCTTTTCAGGGGGCAGACCATCGATGGCTTGAACAATTTCACTTAAATATATTTCATTTGCAGGACGTCCTAAATTAACGCCGCCATTTCGTCCTCGGGTTGCCTTCACCAAACGATGCTTAACCAATGTCTGCACTATTTTCGCCAAAAATTGATATGGTATGCCATAAGATTCGGCAATTTTACTGATCATAGTTGGTTTATCTGACTTTTTTTCCGTCAAATAAATCATGGCCTGAATAGCATACTCTGCTGATTTTGAATATAACATGAGGTGCGATGTTACCATCAATAATACTTTTTTTCAAATTTATTATTTGAATCTTTTTTACTTATATCGACTTTGTTAAAGTTTATGGCTAACATAAAATAGGCGTGACCAAATGCTCCTACATTCCAATAAAATTTATATTTTGTGTATTTCATGAACTCTGTCCTTTACCATGGCAACGGACAACAGAATTTGACCAATACCCAACGAAACCCATAATGGAAAATAAATAATGGTTTTGATTGTTTAACACGATTCATTCTTAACTACATTTTAATAGTTATCATTGGTATTTTGAATGCTCATCCTTACTTAATCAAATTATTAATTTGAAAAACAGTATTATCATTATTTAAACCTAGACCTTCCTGTTGATGAATAAGAACTCCATCTTTATTGAAAACACTTATAATATTAGAATGAGAAAAATCAATTGGGGATATTTGTTTATATTTTACAGATAATACATTAGAAAATTCTCGAACATCATCAATATTCCCCTGTAAAAAGACCCATTGTTTGTTATCCATTTGGTTCATAATGGCAAATTCTTTCAACTTTTTAGGCGTGTCTGTTTCTGGGTCAATACTTACGAATATATACTTAACCGAACTATTACCAACTTTATTAAATATGTTTCTCATATCTGCAACTAATCTCGGGCAAGCAGCCTTACAGGAAGTATAAATCATCACCATCACTAATACGTCTCCTTTTAAATCTTTTAACTCAATTGTTTCATTATTTTGAGTTTTCCATTTGGATGTCAGATTAAAAATAGATGCAGATGAAATCAAATTATCATCAATTATTTTTTTACTATTAGAATCAATTTGTTTTAATTCCATTTTACAAATAGGACAATTTATGGTTTTATTGTAAGTCTTTTCTCCTTCACATTGCATTGGACATTGATAGATACCACTATTTTTCTTAGAATTCGTCTTATCACATGAATTAATAAAGATTGCACTAAAAAATAACACTGTTAGGATGAAAATTTGTTTTTTCATTGATTGATATCTTTTGAACAACGAAAACCTAATGTTCGTATACTATAGTTTGCTTTTACACTTCCCCTGAAAGCAAAACGCATAAAAGCAGCATAGTCCATTAAATTAGTTGCATTAATCGATGCACTACCGCAGAATAAATTTCTTTCTACATCCACATCTTGCCGTGATTCTCCAGAGATAAGTACTGAATTAAAATCAGACGTCCATTCCCAAACTAACCCATGCATATCAAAGATTCCCCAATAATTTTTGTACGTACTTCCAATCTCATTTTTATACGTTTTGGGTAATTCATAACTTTCAATAATCATCAGATTGAAAAGACTATCTCGTTGCGCATTTGGATTAGTTTCGCTGGCCATTGCCACATATTCCCATTCATCCATCGTTGGCAACCTACTATCTTGACAATCACAATATTTTTTTGCAGCGTACCAAGACACTGAAGTGACAGCAGAATTAGGAGAAACTTCTAGACCTAATACGGTGTCAGATTCCCAATTATACAAATAATTTTCATCAGCAAAAAGATTTAATACCTGGGACCTTCTCCATTTTGGATTTTTTTTCACAAAATGTAAATATTGTTGATTTGTGATTGGATGAATATCTAATAAAAAATCATCAACAGATACACCCGTACTATTAGAACCATACAGTGGAACAAAATTTCCACCAATGATCTTTTTTTGTTTCAGATTCATCTGCCCCATTCCGATTAATGGGGCAAAAATTAATATTAATATTAATTTTTTATTTATGATCACGTATAACTTTAGCAACCATTTCAGGAGTTACTTCCGTTTTATTATTTTCCCAACTATTATAAATAAATGTTAAAATATTTGCAACTTCTTCATTACTCAATGACAAAGCAGTCATCACATTATTATAGTATTCACCATTTACAATAATAGAGCCTGTTTTACCATAAAGAACAATATCTATCGCGCGGTCTACATTCTCATTCAAATAGTCAGACTTTGCAAGTGGAGGAAACACCGTTAGAATTCCCTCTCCATCAGCTTGGTGACAAGCTAAACAAGTTTGTGTATATAATTGTTTTCCTAAAACGATTCTTTCATTAATTGTAGAGCCAATTGCCAATTCGGGTATTTTATCACCAGGCATTGATTGAATAACCGTACCATCAGGGTTGTATATCCCTTCGATTTGTTTTCCTGAGTACACCGCTAAATTATCATCACCTTGAACTTTAATCATACCAAGGGCACCTTTATTAAAGGCTCGAAAAATGGAATGATCAACAATAATAAAGGTACCAGGAACATCAACTTTAAATTCAACAATCGCGGCACCACCTGCAGGAATTAATGTAGTTTGAACATTCTCATTTATAGCCGAACCACCTTCAATATTTACTCTATCAAATATTTCACCAATAACATGAAAAGACGAAACCAAATTTGGTCCTCCATTTCCAACAAATAAACGTATCGTTTCTCCTACATTAGCTGTAAGTGCATCATCTCCAGTCAACGAACCCACTTTACCATTAAAAACTACATAATCAGCATTCTCATCAATGGCTTTTTTCATATCGAATGGTTGTAGACCTGGTTGGCCATTATTACCTTTTGTATAAAAATCACCCTGCATGATATAATATTCTTTATCTACCTTTGGGAGACCACCTTCTGGTTCGACTAAAATTAAACCATACATTCCGTTTGCAACATGCATTCCAACTGGTGCCGTTGCACAATGATAAACATAAAGACCTGGATTTAGTGTTTTAAAAGAAAAAGTTACTTTATGACCTGGAGCAATAAATGATGATGTCGCTCCACCACCTGGCCCTGTAACTGCATGTAAATCAATATTATGTGGTAATTTGTTATCTGGATGATTTTGCAATGTGAATTCAACTTCATCACCAACTCTTGTTCTTATAAAACTTCCTGGAACTGAACCACCAAACGTCCAATAAACGTATGTTACTCCTCCCGTCATTTCGCTTTCAGCTTCAAGAATTTCCATTTCAACAAGTAGTTTTTTAGCAGGCCTATCTCCAACGGGTGCAGGTACAAACGGCGGAGGTGTTAATTCAGCTATCATTTCTCCATTTACTTTAATTTTACTGGTATCAATTGTTCCTGAATTGATGTTTTTATCAGAGCAACCTGATAAGGTTAAAATATTTAAAAATATCGTAAATACCCCTATATATTTTATTAATCTTATAATATTCATATCTTTCCCTTATTAAAAATTCACGATTGTCATTAAGTAGGCGAAACTTCCATTCGTCTCATTTTCTTCTTGTAGTTTACCAGGCATAAATATAGAATATCCTGCTACAATTTTTACATTATCAGCAAATTTCTTGACCAAGGTAATATCTAATTCATTCCCAAAAGATTCATTACTTTGATTTGCATTAAATATGTGATACGCTACATTAACAGTATGGTCAGCTATATTGAATCCTGATAGTTTAAAATGAATATCTTGCAATCCTAATCCACCAGTATGAACGGGAAGATTTAGAAAATAATCCATATATCCATAGTATTTATGATTTGTAGCATATAAAGTGTTGAATGATTCATTTACATTTGTAGTTGTGGAGTCATCTCCAGATACAAAATCCATTCCGGCTGAAAGTGTCATATCGCCAATTTTATAACCAGCATTCAAACCATACATCATACCACCATAATTCACATCATCAGATTCTGCTCCATTCTGCATGGCAAATTCCAATTCGTAACTCACACTGGAAATAGCACCTTTTCCATATCCACCAAATGTCAATCTATCTCCATCCTGAATAGCAAAGGCTTGTGTCTTATGACCTTCTATTAAGCTAAAATGGGCGTAAACACCGCTGACATTAAAATCATCTTCGTCATCTACTGTACCAGCTTCCACTTGCTTGAAATTGAAAAAATCTACATTTGCAAAATCGTTGGTAAAGTTAAAAACAA
>JABGTK010000084.1 GCA_018647265.1 Candidatus Neomarinimicrobiota bacterium
ACTCCAATGGATGTACCTAATTGGTTTATGATGACCCCGGAGCCGGATGATGAGTATGCAGTATATGCTACTGGAGAAGCAACGTCCCGTAAGATGAATATTGCCATGCAAAAAGCAACACAACAAGCAAGGGCAAACCTTGGACAGTCGATCAATGCAAAAGTTCAATCTTTGATAGAGTCAATGGTTGAAGAAGCTGGTATGGGAGAAAATGTGCAAATTACAGAATTCTATTCAGAAGCGTCTAAGTCAGTAAGTAATGAAACGCTCTCTGGCGCCACTGTGGTCAAGAAATATCCATATCAGACGAGTAGCGGTGGTTACAGGGTCTATGTATTGATGGGCTTGAGAAAAGCACCATTTGACAATGCAGCGAGCCAAGCTATCGTGTCGAAGGTAAAGGAAAATCAAGAAGAAGCTATGTATGCAACTTTTAAGAAAACACAAGCTTTTGGAAGATTAGATGATGCGCTAGATGAATAATTTTAACTAAATCAATTAAACAGTACATGAGGTTTTAAGTGAAAAAGTTAATTCCAGTTTTTATCATATTATTTTCCATTTCGAACGCACAATTACCGGTCTCTAAGCAGGCAACGCTGGTGGAATCAGTTTCTTCATCGGAAGTCATGATTGAAGCAACTGGTATTTATAAGGGCAAAGGGAAAAAAGATAGACATAAGAAGAAGGACGTTGAAACAAATGGTATGTCTGGTGCAGCAATGGATGCAAAAAAATCTGCTATATATTTCGTCCTGTTTGGTGGAACGGACCCTTTGCTGAGCACTGTAGATGAACAGCAGAAGTTTGGTGCACACGAAGGATTTTTCTTTAACAAGGATAATGTTTCTAATTATGTAACCTATGAAGACACTAAGGTTATCAAAAAATTAAAAACAGATGGTGGTAAAGGTCTAAAACTTGTTAAACGTTTTAAAGTGAATAAAGAATTACTGACCAAGGATCTGGAAGCACGCGGTATACTAGCGGCACGTTCCGATCTTGCGGAAACGATTGGTAATCCCTTTATTATGGTATTGCCCAGTGTTCAAAAGGGTCAAAGTCCTATCGATGCATTACGGACTAATCCAACCTATAAGCATGCCGCTGCTGTAGTAGAAAGCTACCTCACTGCACGACAATACGACGTTATTGTTCCAGAACAACAAGAGTCCATGGAATCTTTGAATACTGCACAAATGGATCTTGGTGACAGAGAAGAAGACTACGCTTACCAACTAGCATTGTCTATTGGTAGTGATGTGTATATCGAATTCTCAGGTGTACAGGAAGATGCAGGGTATGGTACTAAAAAGTATGCAATGGTTGTAAGAGCGTATGAGACTACCACTGCCAGACTCCTAGGCACAGAAACCGGGTATAGCCAGGGAAGGAAAGGTGAACTCATGGTATCAGTTGAAGAAGCCATGAATGATGCGATTGATAAAGTATTATCGCGAATAACCAACTACTGGAAAAAAGATGTGGATCGTGGGATTCAATATAAACTTATTTTTAATATCTCAACAGACTTTGACGAAGACCAGATAGAAGAGATTCAGTTCGCTCTGATGGATGCCATAGAAGAAATGTCGAAGTCTTCAAAAGAAAACATAGTCACTAATCAAACGGTTGATTACTTAATTTGGTGTGATCCAAAAAAATATGATAAATCTTCCAAGGTATATCGTTATGTAAAGAAATACTTCAAGAGGGAAGAAACAGAAGGTATCCTCAGAAAGGTAAATGTTAACCGTAAGATGATTCTTTTAAAAGTTGATTATGAGTAATGACAAGATCGGCTATTCTCTAATTCCGAATCATCTTTTATGGTGGTTATTGCTCACATCATTCATTCTTGGCGCTGGTGAGCCCACGTGGTTTGCAACAGGGGAACTGCCACAGTATTCGATAAGATATAACTTTGTGGGCGTTGGAGAGGGAACAACCTTTTCCACCGCACAGAGTGCCGCCCAGGCGGCCATAGCTGCCCAGCTTGAGGTTACGGTTGCATCTACCATAGAAATGCATACTGAAGCCATTGAAACTGAAAATTCATCCTACTTTCGTGATACTTTCAAACAAAGCACAGAGTCTACGATTAATCAATCCGTCAAGGGCATAGAA
>JABGTK010000085.1 GCA_018647265.1 Candidatus Neomarinimicrobiota bacterium
GTTTGAACCAATCCCATTTAGTATGAGGCAATTCATCATGAAAATAGCCGAAATCTAATTTGGAGATAAGTTTGCTGGCCTCGGTCGAAAGTGGTGTACCAATTGGTTTGGCATCTTCAAAACCATCAATATCATGGCAACTGAAACATCCATATTGGCGAATTAGTTTTCCACCAGCATAATTTAATTTTTGATCCAATTTCATGCCTGCCAGACGTGAATCCACCTCATCTTTTCTTAAAGTTGAACCTAAAAATTCTGAAACAATTATATTTAGTTCAGCTTCATCAATTTTTGGAACTGTTTCTTTTTCAAAGTCATGGTCACGATCACCCACTAAGTAAGCCGAAATATCTGACGCTTCTTTTTTAGTAAGTCGTAAATCAGGCATTTTTGTTGCAGGATGGTAACTTTGTGGATCACGAATCCAGTTGTACACCCATTTTTGGGTCGTCTTGGAACCAAGTTTTACAAGATTTGGCCCATGCTCACGGCGCATGGAATTCACTGATTTCAGTTCATCCAAGTCTTCTCCCTCTGTGGCATGACAACCTAAACAGCCTAAGGAGTTCACTAACATTTTACCATCCTCAGCATTGCCCTTATTAGGCAGACGATCCATTTTAAATTTTTCGCTACGATCAAACAAATATGAAACGATAGCATGGATTTCCTGATTCGACCGCTTTATTGATTCAGGATCATTATTATTTATTTGCTTAAAGAAATGAGGCATCCAGGAATTTTCCCTAAAAGCGCGTGGCTCATAAATCCATTTATAGGCAAAATCTTTGGTCGTCTTAGACGCGATCTTTCTTAATCCCGGCCCTGGTTTCGGTGCATCCTTTAATCCTTCAATTTCATGGCAACCGAAACAACCGCCTTTTTCTACAATGGACATTCCCAACGCTAATTTTGGCGATTCTTTTACAGGAATGGCGCCGGCATGACATTTGAGGCATGACGCTTCTACATATTTCATAGGCAGCATGGGTGTATCCCAATGGTGTAACGGATCCCATTCTAAATCTTCTTTCCAACGTTTGGCCATTTCATCATTATCAGGACTGTGAGATGATGAATTGAAACCTGTTCCACGGCCACGGCCAGCATGGCAACCGGTACACCCATATTCATTCATGGGGTGAGGAGAATTAGATCCAAGATATAGATCTAAATTAGGGTGGGTGGTATAGGGCTGAGGTACCTCTTCAAATCCTTTTTTATCAATCCCCATATGGCAGGTCATACATCGATCTACTTTTGGGACTCCCATAAAAATCATATCATCTTCAATATCTTTGATGACAACCTGTTTAACATCATAGTATGGATCAATAAAATCTAGGACTGGAACATCCCGGACGATATTTGCAATTTTATTAGAAAATGACATTTCCGCCGGATCGATTTTAGTCAATTTCCTCACTAACAAATCTTTATCTCGGGCAAGGGCAGTAATGGCATCGTTAGCTTTTTTTAACGATTGACGAATTTGTTTTAATTCATTATTGGCCACTTCAATTTTACCGACAATAACTTCCGCTTTAAATTTACTGGAAGAGGTGAGCGCGGAAAGATTCTCGAATATTTTATTTGTCGTTTTTAAGTTACCATGGCCATGCTGTGCCTGTTCAAAATTATATTTAGCCACATCCATATCAGCTTTTGCAAACTGATAAATTTGATTTTTGGCATAAAGAACAGCCTCTAAATCTTTAATGTTGCCTTGAATAGATTTAATCTCTTCTTGGCGGGATTCAATTTCATTTTGGGCAGTCTCTAGTTGATCCTTCAGAGCGGAAAAATCTTCATTTTCTTCCAAGTTAGAATTGGCTTCCGCAATGTCTACGCGAGTTCTCTCAATTTCTAATTCTCTGAATTCAATTTGATATTTTTTCCATGGACGATTGAAATCATTCGCAAATGTCAATAACCATATAAAGGCAAATAATAAGCTAGAAATAGCAAACCATTTGTTGAGCTTCAGGATGTTATAATAACGTTCTTGTTGATTAATCATTAGTCAGACTGATTCTCAGCTTAGAAGTTGAAAAAGTATTCCGGAATTGAAATAATGTATTTCAGATTAAACATCCATCTTAAATACATTTTGATGGGCAATGTAAGAGCTGCAAGGATTAACACGATAAATAATGAATATCGCGCCGTACCAAGTCGCTCAAATATGTCTTTAAGTTTTGTCTTTGCCAATAAAGGAGGTAAGATCAAAAAATATCCAAGAACGAGGATTATACCCCAAATTTCCCTGAATAAAATATTCCCTGGCAAACCAGTACTCATCCACTTCACATAAATAAATTCGGATAGATTAACATTGGTTAATGCTTCAACTTTGTGGCTATCCCAATATTCGAATGGGCCAAAAAAGTTCCAGTTGGGACCGCGCAGAACAGTACCTATCACTATGAGCAAATCCCATAAAACAAGCCAGCCAAACATAAAGATTGAAATAGAAAGTTTCCTGTTCTTAAAACTGTAATAGCCCGATCCTCCCGGATTATTATCCAAATAAGGAATTGCCATTAATCCCACGATAATCAAACTGGGAAGCACCACACCGGCCATCCATGGATCGAAGTAAACTAACATTTCCTGAAGACCTAAAAAGTACCATGGTGCTTTTGCAGGATTCGGTGATTCTGACGGATTTGCAGGTTCTTCTAATGGCGCTGGCAACCCTATGGACCAAACCAGCATAAAAGCAGATAATAAAATTATGGATATCAATTCAACGTAAACCAGATCCGGCCAAACCAATACTTTATCATTAGGGGCGTCGTATTGTTCATCTACTGGTTTTCCTGCTTCAACCAATTCGTCATTTCTATATGCCTGGCTCATTGAGAGCCAGGTAAAAAAGTAAACTAAGAAAATTAAACCAGCGATAGGAACATTATCCGGTTTAAGCATGATTGCGCTAAAATCAGGGTCACTCAAACCAAATACAAAAAAGCCGATCAGGATAGCACTAAAAATCCATAGTGATTTTTTATTCCACAAACCATCAAATTTCAAGCGACGATGCCACTTTTCAAACCATGCAGTTGGTGGAAAAATAAAGAAAAAGATAAGGAAAGTGAAGGTGACAAGTATCGTTGGTTTCGACAGTGTATCGATTAAATGTTTAAATGTTTCCATATTTATACCGGGGTAGAAATCCCACCATCTTTACGAATTCGCCAGAAGTGAACAGCCATGAAAATCATAATAATAAATGGCAGTCCGATACAGTGAAGGACATAAAATCGAAGCAATGTGGCTTCTCCTAAAAATCGGCCACCAATTAAAGCAAATCTTATATCACTTGCTACTGTAACAAAATTAATATCTCCAATGGCAAGCATTGCAGCACCGGGTCCTTCGCTACCCAAAAATGGTGTTGCACGAGCCATATTTGATCCAACCGTTATGGCCCAAATAGCTAACTGATCCCAAGGAAGCAAATAGCCTGTAAAGCTTAAGAGCAATGTTAATAGTAAAAGAATAACACCAATAGCCCAGTTGAATTCTCTTGGCGGTTTGTACGAGCCAGTCATGAAGACACGAAACATATGGAGCCAAACTGTGATGACCATGGCGTGGGCACCCCAACGATGAATTTCTCGCATAATCCCAAAGGGTACTTGCTCGGCCAAATCAATAATATCGGTGTAAGCATACTCAATTGTAGGACGGTAATAGAACATGAGTAAAATGCCGGAAATGGTTAAAATTAGAAATATAAAGAATGAAAGTCCGCCCATACACCAAGTGAATTTCAATTTAACCGCATGCTTAGGTAGGCGTACCGGATGCAGGTGTAAAAAGACAGAATTCAACACGACCATCATCCGTTGACGACGTGATTTCGGTACACCACCACCACGGAAGATCGAGGTCCAAACCTGTCCCTCGGCTAACCTTTTTAACAATCCTTTTTTCTCAGCCATAAATTACTCTTATACTTTCAAGAAGGCTTCAGTGTCACCCCACTGGCCTTTTTCCTGTTGATATTTTTGTGTCTTATCTACAATAATTTGTCCATCGTCAGCCAAAACGATTCTATATCGTTCTAATGGGCGAGGCGCAGGACCTTCAAAGTTGATGCCTGTCTTACGAAATCCACTACCGTGGCATGGACATTTAAATTTTTGTTCGGCGGAAAGCCAGTTTGGCGTACAACCTAAATGGGTACAAGTGGTAGAAAGAGCATATATTCCTTCATCATTCCTTACAATCCAAGTACCATATTTCATTTTCCAGCGAAGATCAACTTCACCGACTTGATAATCTTCAGGAAATCCCGCACGAAATGTCTGTACAGGTTCAAATAAAACATTTGGGAAAAAGAAACGGAGCATCATGGTGAAAAATCCACCAGTAGCCGCTACAAATGCGAGCCATCCTATGGATAACCATGAGAAGAATGAACGGCGTGTAACTTGAGAACCGTCATCAGCTTTGCCTAACGCAGCAGGTGGTGGGCTGGAAGGATTTACGGTTGTGGTTTTTTTCTCGGTTGCCTCGGACATAATAAACCTTATTCGAATTGTGTTAATGCTAATCGGGCAGCTTCACGAATTTTTAAATTCGAATCACTCTCCCGCAATTTCTCTAATAAAATTTTCAATTCTAAATCTTGAATAAAAGGAGAAACATTAATAGCCACCATCATGGCCTGAACTTGCTCGATTTCATCAATATTAGGAAATGAATCTAAATAATTTCTATCTAAGAGGTCTAATAAAATTCTTTGCCCACTTGAATCTTTTTGTTTGGCCAAAGCAATAGCTGCATCCCACCTTACATTCGCTTCCGGATCCGCCATCATTCCCTTTAAAGCAAGGATGGATGAAGCATCGCCAATCTTTCCCAAACTGATGACAGCCTGGAGGCGAACTTTAGAATCACCGTGATCCAAAATGGACATCAATGGATCCACAGCAGAATTGTGGCCGATATTTCCTAATGCATGGGCAGAAGTCATAACCATCTCCGGTTCAGAATGTCCCAAAGATTTTATCAATGTTGAAGCATAACGAGCATCTTTGGTGGCACCCATTGCAAGGGCTAAATATTGTATAACTCGAATATCCCGATCGTTGGAAGAATATTCGAAAGCGGAAATCATTTCAAAAACAAAGCGATCATCGGATGGAACCATTTCTGGATTGGATAAAATTTTGGATAATTCAAATGCTCCCTGCCATCGCTTGGTTGTACCGCCAATTTTTACATCTTCTAAATAATCCTGAGCTCGATTTGGCTCAGCCGTCATAATGCGAACAACCAAGAAAATAAGGACAGCAAATATTGCAATAATAAAAGGAACAACAAAAAAGCTGTGAACAATCACCCTAAGTGCTGATTTTTTCTCTGGTTGCTGTTCTGTTGTTTCTTGATTTTCCATAAAACTTTCTACAATTCTGTACCACGGAAAGGATTCCTCTACCCTTCACTACGAAGATCAAGCTCCCACAATTTGAGAGCCATTAATTCTTTACGATTGTGCCGCGGAAAGGACTCGAACCTTCACATCTTTCGATACTGGTTCCTAAGACCAGCGTGTCTACCAATTCCACCACCGCGGCATGTTAATTGTATTTCATCACCTTGCCCAATTTGCTTGGGCACTGAAACGAGGATTTTTGTTATTAAAAAAGCCCGGAATATTACAATTTCTATTCAGTTCTTAAAATAATTAATGCGAATTATTTTCCAATGCATTCTGAAGATCGGCTTTCAAATCAGCAACGTCCTCTATCCCCACTGAAAGTCGAATTAATGTTTCTGTAATACCCATTTCCAATTTGGATTCTTCCGGAATAGCGGCATGGGTCATATTGTATGGCACACAAACTAAACTTTCTACGCCTCCTAAACTTTCGGCCAAGGTGAATAATTCCAATTTTTTGAGAAATCGATCACGAGCTTCAATTGTCCCCACATCAATAGATACCATATTGCCAAATATCACTTCCCCGCTTGGTGTCTGCTGTTGTTTTATTGCAATCTTGTGTTGCGGATGGTTTTTGAGTCCCGGATAAATGACACGACTTAAATTTTCTTGGTCAGCCAACCAATTGGCCAATTCATTGGCATTGTCAGAAGCCTTTTGATAACGAAGTCCCAGCGTCTTTGTAGAACGTAATAATATCCAATTATCAAATGGACTTGGGACTCCACCTGTAGCCTTTAATAAAAAGCGAAGGCGCTCATCTAAGTCATCACTATTTGTTGTTAAAACGCCACCCAATATATCTGAATGGCCCGACAATGATTTTGTTGAACTTTGCATCACAACATCCGCGCCTAAATCCAATGGCCTTTGGCCATAAGGACTCATAAAAGAATTATCGACACTTAATAAAACACCTGCTTCTTTACAAATGGCAGCGGTGGTTTCAATATCGCACAATTCTAATAGTGGATTTGTAGGAGTTTCCACATGAACCAACTTTGTATTGGGTCGAATATATTTTTTAACCGTTAATGGATTTCGCGTATCGATCCATTCAAATTCCATCCCTTGACGCTTCAGTACATTCATGGACATACGGTATGTACCCCCATATGTATTTCGGGAAATAAGAATATGGTCACCTGCATCAAATAATTGAAACAGTGCGGTCGTAGCAGCCATACCTGTGCTGAAGCAAATTGCATATTTGGCATTATCCAGAGCGGCCAAATTTTCTTCCAATCGTTGGCGTGTTGGGTTTTGGACACGTGAATAATCAAAGCCTCGCGTTTGACCTACCGCATCCTGTTTAAAAGTAGAAGTTAAATGAATAGGGGGTGAAACGGATCCCGATTCTTTATCCGCTTCATTGCCAACATGAATTGCTTTCGTGGAAAATTTCCAATTCTTTTTTACCATAATTATACCTGAGTATATCCTTGTCCTAAATATTGCTGGAGTTTTTTATACTTCACTTCTACCTGTTTTCCACTGGGGCTGACCAGTTTTATTTTATCGTTACGACCGACTTTTTCATCTACATGAACTGGTTGTTTTGGCACACCAGAAGATGCGGCAGCTTGTTCTTGCATAGATGGCCCTGAGAAGCCCATCCCCGTAGATTCATCATGTTGGGTTTGGACATTTCTAGCTTTGCTTACGGGCATTTGGGGCGCTTCTGCCATACCTTGTATCTGGGTTCTATACAATCGCTGAACGGTTTCTTCGGTCGTATCCGCCATCATTTGCTGAAACATTTGAAATCCTTCAGATTTATATTCCAAAAGAGGATTTTTTTGACCGTATGCCCGAAGGTTTATTCCTTCGCGTAATTGATCCATAGCGTAGAGATGATCTTTCCATTTTTCATCGATGGTGCGTAAAACAACAAATTTTTCAAAACCGCGCATCACTTCTGTAGGCAATAAAGATTCCCGTGTTTGATATACTTCTTTTGCTTGGTCTAATACAAAACTCCGTACATCCTCCAGAGATATATCATCATGCCCAACCGTAGACTGAACAGACTCTAAACTGGCATCAACCAAAAGGTGAGAAGATAGGTTTTGTTTAAGGTTATCCCAATCCCAATTCTGTGGACCGGTATCTTCCATGCGGCTTAATTCATCGTCCACAAATTCATCCACCATGTCAAACAAACTGTCAGAAATATCTTCATCATTCAATGCTTGGTTTCGGATGTCATAAACTACCTGCCGTTGTTGGTTCATTACATCATCATATTCCAACAAATGTTTACGAATACCAAAGTTGCGTTGCTCTACTTTTTTCTGGGCATTTTCAATCGCCCTTGTCACCATTTTCGCAGTAATGACTTCACCTTCTTCTGCGCCGAGTCTATCCATAATGCTGGCGATTCGTTCACTATTGAACAGGCGCATGAGGTCATCCTCTAAGGATAAATAAAACACACTGGAACCAGGATCACCCTGTCTTCCGGAACGACCCCTTAATTGAAGGTCAATTCGTCGGGACTCGTGCCGTTCTGTACCAATAATATGGAGGCCGCCTAATTCTTTCATGCCATCGCCAAGTTTAATATCTGTACCACGGCCGGCCATATTAGTGGCTATTGTAACGGCACCGCGCTGCCCTGCCCTTTCCACGATATCTGCTTCGCTGGCATGCTGTTTTGCATTCAATACACTGTGAGGAATACCTCGGCGCTTCAGCATGCGTGATAGTAATTCTGATGCTTCCACTGAAATTGTACCGACCAAAGTTGGTTGCCCTTCTTGGTGGCAAGAGGAAATTTCATCAATCACACCATTGTATTTTTCTCGGGTAGTTTTATAGATTAAGTCATTCCTATCATCACGAACGATAGGACGATTGGTGGGAATGACCACCACTTCTAGATTATAGATAGATCCGAATTCTTCTGCTTCTGTTTCCGCCGTCCCGGTCATACCTGCCAGTTTATCATACATCCTGAAATAATTTTGGATGGTGATGGTGGCCAAGGTTTGGGTTTCCCGCTCTACCGTAACTTTTTCCTTTGCTTCCAATGCTTGATGGAGACCATCACTATAACGGCGTCCCGATAGGATTCGGCCTGTGAATTCATCCACAATTTGGACACGACCATCGGTAACCACATACTCAACATCCTTTTCATAAAGAGTATAGGCCCGTAGCAGTTGAGTCATGTTATGAATCCGCCCGGATTGGTCTGCGTGAAATTGATGTGCTTTTTCTTTTTCCTGGTCTTTTTCTTGCTTGGACAAGTCTTCATTATCATCAATATCATGGAGAAGTACTCCTAGATCAGGAATGACAAAAGCATCCGGATTGTCTGGCGCCAATGTATTTCGGCCCATTTCGGTAATATCGATTACATGTGTTTTTTCATCAATACTGAAATATAGATCATCATCCACTTCATGAAGTTTTTTGTCCCGCATAAATTCAGATTCAACCTGATGGGCAAGTTTTTTGGTCCCACCTTCCTGGAATACTTTCATCACTTTAGGATGCTTAGGCATTCCCCGCAACGCTTGCAGTAGTTTATATCCAGCATCCCGGTCCTTACCCTCTTTCATGAGGGATTCACCTTCAGAAACAATCTGAGCCACAAGGGCATTTTGCATCCGTACAAGGTTTTGAATCAACGGACTTAAATCTGAGAAGGATGTATCCACTGGTGCATCCACAGCACCGGAAATAATCAGCGGTGTCCTTGCTTCATCAATTAAAACAGAATCCACCTCATCCACAATAGCATAGGCATGATCCCGCTGCACTTGGTCATCCTGTTGTAATGACATATTGTCTCGGAGATAGTCAAAGCCAAATTCATTGTTGGTACCGTAAGTAATATCGCAACTATAGTTTTGTCGTCGTTGATTCGGCGTCATATTATTTAATATAAATCCTACAGTAAGTCCCAACCGGCGATAGACTTCGCCCATCCATTCGGCGTCACGTTGAGCCAGATAATCGTTCACCGTAATAAGGTGAACACCGCGACCGGTAAGCGCATTGAGATAAATCGGAAAAGCAGCTACGAGTGTTTTCCCTTCACCCGTTTTCATTTCGGCCACATTACCGCGATGAAGAATAATGCCCCCTAAAATCTGCACATCATAAGGGATCATTTCCCAACCCAACTCACGGCCGACAACTTTCCAACTAGTGCCACACATCCGTACGCAGGTCTCTTTTACCATAGCAAATGCTTCCGGTAAAATTTCTTCTAACCGATCGTGTTCAGCCAAAAGAACAAATTTATTGGCTTCGTCTTTATCGGTAATAGTTTTGGCGGCCTTTGCTTCTGCTTCTTCCCGTGCGGCAATAACCGATGCTTTCAATTCTTCAGTTCGCGCTCGCAATTCATCATCGGATTTTGATTTAAGCCCTTCCGCAAATTGATTGACTTGATCAACCATGGGCATCAATTGCTTCATTTCCCGATCTGAGCGGGACCCAAAAACTTTTTTAATCAAATTATTTATCATGAAATTTTGTCCTTGGCGTCTTTAGCCATAGATTTATATACATTATCCAATACACCATTTACAAAACTGGAACTGTCTTCAGTACTATATTGTTTAGCCATTTCAATTGCTTCACTGATGGATACTTTCGGCGGCACATCATCTATGAAATATATTTCACTAATTGCCACCATGAGGAGAAGCCGATCTAAAATAGCTACCCGGCCAAATTCCCAATTATTGAGACGATTTTCAATCTGCCCTTCACACCACTCTTTATGATCCATAGTAGCATCAAATAAGCTGGTAATAAAAAGTTGCATTTTTTTATCATATTGCTTTCTATCTAAAGCATCTTTTAAAACTTTAGTTCGATCTTCCCCGGTTATTTCATGAGCATAAAGCGCTTGGAGAACAGCAACCCGCCCTTGCCTTCTCGGATGTGAATTACCCTTTGTCACGTTTCCCCATGAAATTCTTTTTCGGTAAATAGAAATTTTTCAATTTAGAAATATCTTCCATTCGTTTTTCTGCCACCATATTGGCCGCTTTATATGTTGGAATATTGTTGTCTTCCGCCAATTTAAAAATGGTGAGCAGGATATCGTAGATGGATTCGGCCTGACTAAAAGCCCTTTCCCGATTATAACCTTCAATTTCATTAGCAACATTTATCAGTCCACCAGCATTCACGGCATAATCAGGCGCATAAAGGATCCCCCGATCTTTGAGCATTTGTCCATGTTCTGATTCAACCTTTAGTTGATTGTTGGCAGCGCCAGCCACAATGCTGCATTTTAGATTTGGAATAGTTTCATCATTCAACGTGGCACCTAATGCACAAGGAGCATAGATATCCACATCCAAATCGTAAATATCATCGGGGCCAACAGCTTCAACGCTAAATTCATCAACCACCCTTTTAATACTTTCATCAAAAATATCAGTTACATATACTTTTGCACCTTCTTCACAAAGATGTTTCACCAAATGATATCCTACGTGCCCCACACCTTGTACAGACACTTTAAGTCCTGAAACTTCATCTCTGCCTAACTGTTTTTTAACGGCTGCTTTTAATCCCGCAAATGCACCAAAAGCCGTGACAGGAGATGGATCACCACTACCACCCAAGGCACGAGAAATACCGGTCACATACTGGGTTTCCATTCTCACCCACTCCATATCATTCACGGATGTACCCACATCTTCTGCGGTGATATACCGACCGTTGAGTCCTTCAACAAAACGTCCGAAAGAACGAAATAAAATTTCTGTTTTTTGTTTTTTGGCATCGCCGATGATGACCGCCTTACCACCGCCTAAATTCAAGCTGGCAATGGCTGCTTTATAGCTCATCCCTCGGGAGAGTCGCAACACATCTGTCAATGCTTCATCTTCACTTTCGTAATTCCACATCCTGCAACCACCCAATGCGGGGCCGATTGTTGTATCATGGATGGCGATGATGGCTTTTAAACCGGTATCAGGATCGTTGCAAACAACAACCTGTTCGTGATCTTTCGCATTCATAGCTTCAAATACAGACTTCATATCAACTCCTTTGTTTTAGGACGAGACCGGGTACACCCAACTGTAGGGATCATCTATTTCTTCTCGCTGGATACCCACTAAAGTTTTTCTTAATTCTGTGGCCGCTTCACCCATATTCCCATCATGGATCAAATGCGTTTCTCCACGGTAAGTCACCCGACCAACAGGCGTTACCACTACAGCCGTACCGGTGCAAAATACTTCATCAGCGGTAAATATATCTTCCAGCAAGAGATCGCCTTCAATCACATTTAACCCCAAATGATCTTCAGCCAATTTTATGATTGAATTTCGTGTAATCCCCGGCAGGATTGATCCCGCCAGTTTTGGTGTCACCAACTCATTCCCTTTACGCATAAAGATATTTGCAGATCCCACTTCTTCAACAATCTTTTCATTATCTGCTCTGAGATAAAGAACTTCATCAAATCCATCTGCTTTTGCTTCCATTACTGGTTGGAGCGAAGCGGAATAATTGCCGATGGCTTTTACATTACCGATACCTTTTGGTGCCGCTCGATGGTAGGATTCTGAAGCAATCAAATTGAGTGGTTTAATTTTTCCTTTAAAATATGATCCCACAGGCGCGGTGTATACCATAAAAGTATATTCATTGGCAGGAGCCACACCCAATGTGGGTGCGGTTCCCCAAAGAACAGGGCGGACATACAAGCCCCCTTTGCCATAGGGCGGAACAAAATCAATATTATCCTGGACAACCTGTTTTACAGCATTAATAAAATAATCCAATGGAATTTCAGGCATGCAAAGACGTTTCGCAGATACAGCAATCCGTCGCCCATTCATTTCGGGGCGAAATAATACAATCCGATCTTTGGCTGAATGAAAGGCTTTCATACCCTCAAAAATCCCCTGTCCATAATTCAATACACCGGCCGCTGGAGATATTTCAATATTTCCAAAGGGGATTAAACCGCCATTTTTCCATTCATCATCAACCTTACATGTAGATTGCCACATACTGCGGGTGGGATGCACACTAAACCCTAAGTTCTCCCAATCAATATTTTGTTTTTTTAATTCCATTATCTTCCTGCCAGCAATTCCCGCGCAATAACCAATTCTTGTATTTCTGATGTTCCTTCATAAATCTGTGTAATCTTTGCATCTCGCATCAATCGTTCCACACCCGTTTCACGGATATAACCATATCCACCAAATATTTGCACACATTGGGTTGAGGCATCCATAGCCACTTTGGAGGAAAAGTTTTTTGCCATTGCCGCTTCTTTTGCGAATGGCTTTCCTTCATCTTTTAATTTAGCTGCACGATAGATCAATAATCGCGCCGCATCCACATGGATGGCCATTTGCGCCAACATGGTTTGAATCGAACCAAAACTACCAATCGTTTTACCGAACTGCTTTCGTTCATTGGCATATTCAATTGAACGGGCCAATGATTCAACCGCAATACCTAAGGCTTGGGTGGCAATCCCAACCCGACCGCCATCTAAAGTACCAAGAGCAATTTTAAAACCGCCCCCTTCATTGCCTAATCGATTTTCTACAGGAACTTTACAATCCTCAAAATACAGCTCACAAGTATCAGAACCGCGTATGCCCAGTTTGTCTTCTTTTTTCCCAGTAGAAAATCCGTCAATTCCTTTTTCAACAATAAAGGTAGAAATGCCTTTGTTCCCTATACCTTTTTCTGTCAGACACATGAGTAAAACAACGTCAGAAGTGATACCATTGGTTACCCAATTCTTGGTGCCATTAATAATATAATGATCCCCATCACGCTTTGCGAATGTGCGAATATTGCTCGCATCGGACCCGGATTGTGGCTCCGACAATGAAAAAGCGCCTAGCCATTCACCGCCGGCAAGTTTGGTTAAATATTTTTGCTTCTGTTCTTCTGTCCCGAATTTATACAAAAGCTGACAAACTAAAGAATTATTCACAGACATGACCACAGCTGCAGATGCATCTGCTTTGGCGATTTCCTCCATGGCAAGGCAATACGAAATAGTGTCCATCCCTGCGCCGCCATATTCTTCTGGTATCATCATACCCATAAAACCCAGCTCGCCCATCATTTTGATTTGCTCTTTGGGGAATTCCGCCTTTTCATCACGATCAATCACGCCGGGACGCAATTGATCATTGGCAAATTCCCTTGCTGTTTTCAGGATGAGTTGCTGTTCTTCAGTTAAGTTAAAATCCATTTTTTATCTCGTAATGACCAATGCAGATGCTTCACCGCCACCGATACAAAGAGTAGCCAAACCGGTGTGGACATTCCTGTTTCTCATGGCATGGATCAACGTTGTAAATATGCGTGCGCCACTTCCACCAATGGGATGGCCAATCGCAATGGCGCCACCATTTACATTTACCTTTTCACGATCCAATTTAAATTCATCGATGGGCGCCATTGCTACAGGAGCAAATGCTTCGTTAACCTCCCACAAATCTATTTCTTGTGCTGTAAGCCCAGCTTTTTCTAACACTTTTGAGATGGCTTTCATAGGCGCCGTGGTAAACCATTCCGGTTCATGGGCAGCAGAAGCTTGGGCAACAATTGTTGCCAAAGGCGTTAACCCCAATGCTCGGGCTGTTTTACCGGACATTAACATAATCGCTGCTGCACCATCATTGATCTTTGATGCATTGGCTGCAGTGATGGTACCTTCTTTTTCAAAGGCAGGACGGAGCTTTACCATTTTTTCAAAATTGGCTCGCCCAGGTTCTTCATCTTTTTCTACCACTAGTGGATCCCCTTTGCGCTGGGGGACTGTAACAGGAACTATTTCATCAGAAAAAGATCCATTCTCTTGAGCGGCTTGAGCACGGGAGTAGGAAGTTTTGGCAAATTCGTCCTGCGCCTCCCGGCTGTATTTTTTTTCACTGGCGCACAATTCTGCGCAATTACCCATATGTTTATCGTTGTACGCATCCCATAGTCCGTCAATAATCATGGAATCAATTACTTGACCGTGACCCAAGCGATGGCCATCCCGACCTTTCGGAAGCAAGTAGGGCGCCTGTGTCATATTCTCCATACCGCCAGCGATAACAATTTCTGCATCCCCTGTTTGAATGGCTTGGGTACCTAACATAACAGCCTTTAACCCGGAACCACACATTTTGTTGATGGTGAGGCATTCCACTGAATCAGGGAGACCGGCACCAAGAGCGGCTTGACGTGCCGGTGCTTGACCTTGTCCTGCGGAAAGAACGTTGCCCATAATCACTTCATCGACAGAACCAGGATCAACATTTGTTTCTTCCAGAACGGCTTTGATGGTGATGGCGCCTAATTTATGTGCGGCAATGGATGACAGGGCACCTTGGAATGCGCCTACGGGCGTTCGTATAGCGGATACAATTACTACGTCTCTTAATTCAGACATAAAAAATCTCTCGAATTTTGGGTATGATGAAATAATCAGCGGTTGCTGAGTGGACGGGCGAGCCGATAAATTGAATGTGCTTAATCAATGAACAGTGTCTATTATTTTTATTTAAAAAGTTTTCGGTGGGCACACACCGAGAATCAGTCTTCAAAAGTGCCGAGAAGTTAACACAATTCGTCTGTGATTTTTAATGAATTTGAAATCTTGATTTTTCTGATTAACCAACAATGGAAATTAATTACTGGTCCTTCTGATCGTACGCATTTATGATATCCCGAACCAGTTTATGTCGCACCACATCAGAAGCATCCAATTTGCAAAACCCAATCCCGTCGATTCCCTGCAATAGATCAATGACTTGAAGAAGACCCGATTTCGTTTTTGAAGGTAAATCAATCTGGGTGATATCTCCCGTAATAATGGCTCTAGAATTCACGCCCAATCTGGTGAGAAACATTTTCATCTGCATGGTGGTGGCATTTTGGGCTTCATCCAAAATCATGAATGCATTATTGAGGGTGCGACCGCGCATATAGGCTAAGGGAATAATTTCAATCGTATTGTTAGCCAATAACGGTTTCAACCGTGAGGCCGGCATCATATCACCCAAGGCATCATAAAGGGGTGTTAAATATGGATCCACTTTCTCTTTAAGGTCTCCCGGGAGGAATCCTAGGTTTTCACCCGCTTCTACCGCCGGTCGGCAAAGAATGATTCTATCCACTTCACGATTATCCAAAGCAGCCACGGCGAAAGCCACTGCCAGATACGTTTTTCCGGTCCCAGCAGGGCCTACAGAAAAGACAATATCATTTTTCCTGACAGTATTAATGTATTCTTCTTGACCCTCAGTCCGACCGGAAATAGCGCCTTTGCGACCATAATGGACAACTAAATCCAACTTTTCTGATTCATGACCATTTTGTGCTACTGTCACATTGATAAGCGTTTTTACATCTCCTTGAGTGAGGGACCCTTTTCGATTCAGGGTTGATCCCATTTCATGAAATACTTCATGTATGATAGCGACCTCTTCTTCTTCGCCATCAATTCTTATTATATTTCCCCGCACAAGGATATTGCTGGCGAAAGCATCTTCCACCAATTTTAGGTTAGCATCAGCCGGACCGAAAAGCTGGCCCAGATCAATGCCTTTCATTTCAATTGTCTTTTCCATAACCTCAAATAATATGATTAACTTTAAGATAGAATCTAGTCAATTTCACAAGGAAATCATCAGCCTTGATTGAGGCTTCAGCATCATATGAAAATTAAGCATTTTATTCTTCTGATTGGTATTTGCCTTTTGGGAACAAGTTGCGCGACAAAACCAACCGTTTTCAGTCAATATTTTTCTAAAGAGAAAAATATTCAATTCTTAGTGGAGAAAGGTCAATCCCATTGGGAAAAACGAATCAATCCGGATGATGCGAAAATGGCCCGCCTCTTCTTAGCCAAAGCATATAACCTTGATCCCAACAATGGTGAAGCGTCAGCCCTCTACTCACAATCTTGCCATTTTATCGGCCATTACTTAGAGGAGGATCAAACCAAATCTGATTCATTATTTTTAGAAGGTATGGAAACAGCCTGGGATTTTATTCTCGCCACCAATGCTTACCAAGAAGGGTTTGCATTGACTGAAGGAGATTCAACTGCAAAAATGATTGGCGGCATTGAAAATACACCCCAAGAAATGATACCCATTTTATATTGGTGGGTGGCCAATTATTCCCGCTACCTTGTTACAAAATCTGTAATGGAGCGTCTTTCCCAGAGGGATATAATTGAAACTGCTCTCCATCGTATTCTAGCGGTTAATCCTAATTTCTTTTACTACGGCGCCCATAGGATATTTGGTGGAATTTATGCTCGCCTTCCCGGCGTGGAGTTAATTCTCTCCGAGAATAATTTCGCAAAATCCATTGCAGGAAGTCCAAATTATTTGGGCACTTTTGTTATTCGCGCTCAGTACCTCCATACCAAAAGTGGCGACCGGGAACAATTTGTGAAAGATCTACAATTTGTCCTTAATGCTGATCCTACGCTTCTACCGGAGGTGTCCCCAGAAAACTTAATCGAGCAGAGTAAAGCACGCAAACTCCTGGAGAAGGAATCTGCGCTCTTCGAATAATTTTTGCGCTTTTCTCTGGCAGATTACCCCTCGACTGACTCAAATTAGACCATGATTTTGAATATGGTCTTGTGGAGTTTTATTACCCTGACCAGCATCATCTTGCTGATCTTCTTCATTCCATATCGCCTGGCGGTCACTGGCCATGTCCAATGGCAAGAGAGAAAAAAGTCCGGAAATGCAACCATCAATTTCGGCGGCGCACATCGCGGCATTACCATTTCTCCCTTTCCAACAATCAAAATTGGGTTTGGTGAATTTGACCATCCTATCTTTTCATTTTCACTCCCCAAGAAAAAAGAGTCGCCCGTGAAAAAGGAGAATAGTAAAAAACAAAAATCAAAGACTAAAAAGAAAATTCCATATTTTAAAATCGGCGAATCAACAATGGGTGAAATCCATTTTGACCAATTCTATCTTAATGGCGATATTGGTTTACCCAACCCCATGCATACGGGTATTATCTATGGCTGGAGCCAATCTCTGAGAAATTTAATACGCAGTAAAAAATTCGATATTGAGATTAATCCACAATTTAACAATCGCTTTGAAACAGATATTAGGGGCCAATTCAGACTGCGTTTTACCCCCGGTAAAGTTTTGTGGCAGGCGGGAAAAACTTATTTTAAATACAAGAAGTGAAAGGGACGCAATGAATATTTCAGAATTAATTAAAAATACACTAAACGAAGCACAAGAACTTATGAGCTCACGGACGGTTGTGGGTGAACCCATTAAAACTGATACCCATACGGTAATACCCGTCTCAAAGGTTATGTTTGGATTTGGCGGTGGAGGTGGTAAAGGTAACGAAAAAGGGAAAGCGGGCACCGGACAAGGTGTAGGAGGCGGGTGGTCAATTGAACCGGTGGCATTTGTAGTCGTTGGCAAAGATGGAGCAAAACTTATGACCATTGGTGATAAAGAAAGTCTGACCGGAAAATTAATGGATTTGGCCCCTTCCGTTATCAATTCAGTAAAAGAAATGGTAGGGAATCAATCTGCCACGGAATCTAAGGAGGAGAATGCTGAATGAAACAAATTTCAGTAAAAGATATTATGGCAAAAAAGTTGCTAACCTTCACACCTGAAACAAAAGTTGTTGCAGCCATCAAATCATTAGTAGAACATAAATATTCCGGGGCGCCCGTTGTGGATGGATCTGGTAATTTAGTCGGTATACTTTCTGAAATGGATTGTTTAGAAACAATTATTCAGAATTCTTACTATTCAGACACCGGTGGATGTGTCGGCGATTTTATGTCAACAAAACTTGTGACTGTAAATCCTGAAATGGGAATTGTTAACTTGGCTCAATTTTTTCAAAAAGAACACTATAGAAGGCTTCCAGTAGTTGAGAATGGAAAACTTGTTGGACAGGTTAGTCGAAGGGATGTTTTAAAAGCACTACAATAAA
>JABGTK010000086.1 GCA_018647265.1 Candidatus Neomarinimicrobiota bacterium
AATTGGGCTGATGCAACAGAAATAAAAATTGGTAATGGCTATTGGGTGCATCAACGTATCACTGATGATATGTTATTTAGTGTGGGATCGGGAGCCTCGGTGGATTTAAGAAGTCATACTATTCGTATTCCATCCGGATGGAGTTTAATCGGGAACCCGTATCCATTTGAGATTAAGGTAAGTTTTGATCCCGCAAGTATTTATGGTCCATTAACGTATGGCAAAAAAGGGACGGAAGGCTGGGACTCTGAATCGAATGTTATGTTACCATGGGAAGGTTATGCGGTATATAATCGCACGGATGATTCACTTAATCTAGATATTTTCCCCTTAGATGGTTTAGATGCACCTCAAGAAGTGAATGAAACTGATGGGTGGCAAATCAATATTAGTGCGCACAATGGTGAATTTGGAGATCGCCATAATGCCATTGGTCGTCGAACAAGTGGGTCTGAAGAGTTTGACCAATGGGATAACCCGGAACCACCCAAATTAGATCAATATATTTCATTGGCGATGGATCGAACAGATTGGGGAGTTGAAACATCACTCACAAGTGATATTCGTTCTATGAATGAAACAGACGGCCAATGGAATCTGCATCTTAATACCAAGGGTATTCGCTCGTCTATAAAATTAGATACAAAATTTAAAGGCGATTTTCCTTTATATACTTCCGCCGTGATGTTTGATCCTGTAGAACGAAAGACCTATAACTTATTGGATGAAGTGACTATCGAGATTAATAGAATTAATGATCATTATAATTATCCCCTAACCATATTGGTGGGCTCTCCGGATTATGTAGTGGCCAAAACTGAAGAACTGATTAGCCAACTTCCTGAATCATTTTCATTGGGACAAAATTATCCCAACCCTTTTAACCCGGTGACGAATATTCCATTTACCGTTGCTGTACCGGCTCATGTGCAGATTTCTATTTATAATTTACTCGGACAAAAAGTAACAACCCTTGAGAACCGCTGGTTTGATATGGGGAAATTCCACACCAGTTGGAATGGAAAAGATGCCAATGGTAACACCCTCAGTACGGGTATGTATATTTACAGTTTAGAGTCTAAAGAATTTAGACAGGCAAAAAAACTGGTTCTGTTGAAGTAATCTTCTTTTTTTGTTGTGCCGGAAAATGCAGATGTATTTACGGCTTGTTGCCCTATTCTTTCAAGACCTAGGCTGAGGAAATAAAATCAAAAGCTATTTTAGCACTCTACCTAAATGACTGCTAAAATAGATTGAAATTCCGTCTAATTAATATATAAATTCCGCGCTGCATATTTGCAGAATAATAGTAAATACAAAAATTTAATCATTTAACTAAAAAAACAGGAGATAGCGAAATGGCTCTAAAAGTTAAGCCTTTGGCTGATCGTGTTGTCGTTGAACCGGCTCCGGCTGAAGAAGTTTCCACTGGTGGAATCATTCTTCCCGATACAGCTCAGGAAAAACCACAACAAGGTACAATAATTGCGGCAGGTCCCGGAAAAGTTTCCGATACCGGCAATGCAATTGCAATGGAAGTAAAGAAAGGTGATAAAATCCTCTATGGTAAATATAGCGGAACAGAATTTGCCTTTGAAGGAACAGATTATCTTATCATGCGCGAGAGCGATATTCTCGCTGTCTTATAAGGAGTAATTGAATTATGGCTAAAGAAATCACATACGATCTCGAAGCACGTAACGCCCTGAAATCCGGTGTGGACAAACTTGCGAATGCAGTTAAAGTCACCCTCGGACCTAAAGGTCGTAACGTCGTGATCGAAAAGAAATTTGGCGCACCGACTGTCACCAAAGATGGTGTAACGGTTGCGAAAGAAATAGAATTAGATAATAAACTGGAAAATATTGGCGCTCAGATGGTGAAAGAAGTTGCTTCTAAAACTTCTGACGTTGCGGGTGATGGTACCACAACTGCTACTGTATTGGCTCAAGCACTGGTTGCTGAAGGTCTGAAGAATGTAACAGCTGGTGCCAACCCAATGTCTATCAAACGTGGTGTAGATGCAGCAGCAGTAGCTGTAGTTGCTGCGCTACAAGGACAAAGTAAAGATCTTCCAGATTCAGAACAGATTGCCAATGTTGGTTCTATCTCAGCAAACAATGACCGTGAAATCGGTGAAAAAATTGCTGAAGCAATGGACAAAGTCGGCAAAGACGGTGTTATCACTGTTGAAGAATCCAAAACAGCAGAAACCTTTTTGGAAACTGTTGAAGGGATGCAATTTGACCGTGGTTACTTGTCTCCATATTTTGTCACCAATTCTGACAACATGGAAGCTGAGTTAGAAGATCCATATATTTTGATCTACGACAAAAAAATATCCAACATGAAAGACCTTCTTCCATTGTTGGAAAAAGTTGTTCAAACTGGTAAACCTGTCATGCTTATTGCTGAAGATATCGAAGGCGAAGCACTGGCAACATTGGTTGTGAACAAACTGCGCGGTACATTTAAAGTTCTGGCTGTGAAAGCACCGGGATTTGGTGACCGTCGTAAATCTATGTTAGAAGATATTGCTGTATTAACTGGTGGAACTGTTATCTCTGAAGATGCAGGTTACAAACTGGAAAATGCAACACTGGACTATCTTGGTACTTGTAAACGTGTGGTTTCTGATAAAGATAATTCCACTATTGTTGGCGGTAGTGGTGAATCCGATGCCATCAAAGGTCGTATCAACGAAATCAAAGTTCAGATTGAAAAAACATCCTCCGATTATGATCGTGAAAAACTGCAAGAACGTCTGGCGAAATTGTCCGGTGGTGTAGCAGTGATTAATGTCGGCGCCGCAACTGAAGTAGAAATGAAAGAAAAGAAAGCACGTGTTGAAGATGCATTGCACGCAACTCGCGCAGCTGTAGAAGAAGGTATCATCCCAGGTGGCGGTGTTGCTTTACTTCGCAGTATTCCTGCTTTAGACAAAGTCAAAGTTGATGAAGAACAAGCTGTTGGTGTGGACATTATGCGTCGTGCACTGGAAGCGCCTCTTCGTCAAATTTGCGAAAATGCTGGTGTTGAATCCTCAATTATCGCACAAGCTGTTCGTGAAGGCAAAGATGATTTTGGTTATGATGCTCGGACTGGCGAATATGTAAATATGTTCAAAGCCGGTATCATTGATCCAACCAAAGTTGCTCGTGTTGCTGTGGAAAATGCCTGCTCTATCGCAGGGATGATTCTCACGACTGAAGCTGCTGTTACAGACATTCCTGAGAAGGATATGCCTGCAATGCCTCCAATGGATCCAGGAATGGGTGGCATGGGCGGTATGATGTAATCTGAGGATTACCTCAGTTTTTATGAAAAGCCCCCCGCATTTTGCAGGGGGCTTTTTTATTTCCTTGAATTGCCGTACCTATCTTTTTACTTTGTACAAATGTTTAATGGAGTTTTTAATATGAAAAGATTACTAATGATAATCGGTGCTATTTATGGATTTGCAATGATTTCTTGTAATGGTAACAATGATGCTGATACGGATTTGGCGACCCAATTCTCTAAAACGGTTTCCATTTTTGGTATAAAGATTATGGCAACCGAATCGACAGGTGAGGCAAAAGTGATCCATGCAGCCAAGGTACTTGCCCAGTATTTAGACAATGATGAAGATGGTAAAGTGGATAACCAAGCTGTGGTGGATAAACTGACATCCGTTAATGCCACATTGGTCATGTTTAAAGATGAGAATGAAGCTGATAATTTTGATTATGATGGTCCGGATTTAGACCATGCTCAAGGATTATTTGATGACGAAACAATTCCATCTTTTAATAAGAATTCAACCAATTCAAGGTTTGATGCTTCTTTAGAGGAAGTTTTACATTTGATTACCCACGAAGGTTATTCAAAAGTGTACCCTGATTTGGCTGAAAAGAAAGGATCTAAAATTGCTAATGCCATGGATAAGGCTCGTGGTGGTTATTTTGAAAGTCCGCCTTCAACATACCCTGGAGGTGCATGGTATTCTTATGATGATGAAACGTGTGAGTACGATTGTATGATTACAGAATATTTCTATTGGGCCTTGACCAGTATGATGGGTGCTCAAGGATATTCAGGACGGTCAAATGAAATTGGTCATGAATGGAAATTGAATACACTCAAAAAAGTAAAAACAGGAGATTCTGATGTGTATGAAATTTTAACCGATCCACAATATAAGTTACCCGCAATTCTCCCCGATGGCGAATACAATGGGTTTTCGATTTCGTTAGATAAATAACTTTTTGTATTACCGGTCCAAGTTTGGCATGACAAATATTTTTTTACCTCACCTTGACTAACAAAAGTCTCCTCGAGTAAATTCTTTTTCATATGGGAATCATTCGTTTAAAAAATATGCAGTTTTACGGCTTCCACGGCGTGAGCGAATCTGAAAAACATTTGGGCGGTCGCTTTGAGGTGGATGCTAAAATGACACTATCTTTGAAATCAGCTTGTGAATCTGATGACTTGAATAAAACCATCAATTACGAATCCATATATCAAACAGTGGGTGATTGTGTTAAGAAGGATAAGTTTTACTTAATCGAAGCATTAGCCAATTCGATTGCCAAAGATATTCTAAAAAACCATCCTATTGATTCTATTACTATTCGCGTAAGAAAACCACATGCGCCTGTGCGAGGCGTGCTGGATACGGTTGAAGTGGAGATTATGCGCTCCAAGGCGGATTATGCCTGAATTGGTCTACCTCGGAATTGGATCAAACATCGGTGACAGAGAAACAAATATCTTTTCAGCAATTGCTGCTTTAGAAGTCCGGAATGAAATTACCGTAAGTAGGAGTGCTTCAATTTATGAAACAGATCCGTTATATAATGCTGATCAGCCCAAATTCCTTAATACGGTTGTTGAACTAAAAACAGATCTTGATCCGGAAGTACTGTTGCAAGTATGTCAGGGGATTGAACTTATGTTGGGTAGACCGCGGGATCATAAAAAGAATGAACCACGGGTGATTGATATTGATATCCTAGCTTATGAAACCAAAATGATTGAAATGACTCATTTAAACATTCCCCACCCAGAGATATTTGCACGTAAGTTTGTCCTTGTTCCTTGGGTAGAACTTGCGCCGGAATTCATGGTGCAAAGTTTTAACAGGACAGTTTTAAAATTACTTGAATTATGCCCGGACATATCTAATGTTCGGTTGCATCCATTGGAAAAATCTGCATGAGAAATTTGTATTATGTTGCTATAGAAGGTTCGATTGGTGTCGGGAAAACTAGTTTAGCGAAACTCCTTTCTGACAAGCTAGGCGCTAAATTAGTTTTAGAAGCATTTGAGGATAATCCATTCCTGTCCGATTTCTATGAAGACCCGGAACGGTTTGCCTTTCAAACACAACTTTGGTTTTTACTTCAGCGCTACCAGCAACAGCAGGATTTGCGCCAAGTAGATATGTTCCACAACCTCATCCTTACGGACTATATGTTTGTGAAAGATCGCCTTTTTGCATCTTTGAATTTGAAGGAAAAAGAAATGTCCCTTTATGATACAGTGGCCAATATGATGGAACGCAACGTTATCCATCCTGACCTGGTGATATTTCTCCAAGCAGATACGGAGACACTTATGCGAAATATTTCACGCCGTGGTAGGGATTTTGAAAAAAATATGTCCGAAGATTATATTGATGCTTTGAATCAAGTTTATAATGAATATTTTTTCCGTTATCAGGATACGCCATTGGTTATTATTAATACTAATAATATTGATTTTGTTAATAATGAGAGAGATTTGGAAGAGGTGATTAATTATATTCGTCAACCAGTCACAGGGACCAAGTTTTTTAATCCAACTACAGGTTTATAATTGTGATTCGAATTTTGATCTATGGAACGTTGGCTTACATTGTATATGCATTATTTAAACAAGTTAAACTGGTTTCAAAAGCCACAAAGAAGTCGGTTAAACAAAAAGGGTCATATAAAAATTTTGATATTAAAGATGCTGATTACGAGGATTTAAATAATGAGGGGAACAATGAACAAAGTAATTGATTTTTTAAAAGGCAAATGTGAATGCACACAAATTGGATTGTTAGTGTTGCGAATTTTACCTGGTTATTTTTTAGTAACCAATCATGGGTGGAGTAAAATAACAAATCCTGAGAAGTGGGAATGGTTGGGTGGAACGGTATCGAAATATTTCGGTGGTGTTCTAAATTTTGCAGATCCGGCTTTTGGATTCTTGGCAGCATTCTCAGAATCTATCTGTGCCGTATTAGTTTTGGTTGGACTTTTTACACAACCGGCCGCAATTTTAGTTTGCGGTACAATGTTCTTTGCAGCTTTCCATCATATTACAACCACAGGAAGCCCGGAAAGCGCCTTGATATATTTTACGATTTTTGCCGCAATCGCTCTGGCTGGACCAGGGAAATATAGTATCGACAAAATATTTTTGTCCAAGTCCGAGGATTAATGCACGCCGCTCGCATTCACGAGCATGGAGGGCCGGAAGTGCTTCGTTATGAATCGGTGCCGGAACCGACTCCTGATTCAGGTGAGGTTGTTGTCCAAATAAAAGCATCGGCCATGAATCATTTAGACCTTTGGGTACGCCGTGGCATTCCCGGTACGCCATTACCCATGATCTTAGGTAGCGATGGCGCCGGTATTATTTCAGAAATTGGAAACAACATAAATCAATTAAAGGTTGGAGACGAAGTTTGTATACAACCACTAACCTATTGTGGTCACTGTCGTTTTTGCTCCCGTGGACAAGAAAACTATTGTAATAAATTAGGGATTCTTGGTGAAAATCAGGATGGAACCAATTGTGAATTCATCACACTTCCGGAAAAAAATGTTCGCTTAAAACCGACACATCTTTCATTTGAAGAAGCGGCGGCATTTCCACTAACATCACAAACAGCTTATAGTATGCTTGTTCGTCGGGCAAAAATTGAAACAGGAGAAATTATTTTTGTTTGGGGCGCTGGTTCTGGTGTTGGGACTATGGCAATTCAAATTGCTAAAGCAAAAGGTTGCCGCATTATTACTACGGGCGGCAGTGAGGAAAAACGTGCACATGCCAAAGCAATTGGCGCTGATTTAGTTTTGGACCATTATAAAGATAATATTCCAAAAATTGTCAAGGATTATTCTGACGGTACTGGTGTAGATGTTGTATTTGAACATGTGGGGAATGCCACTTGGGAAACGAGTATGCGTATTCTTGGGAAGGGTGGTCGATTGGTCACTTGCGGCGCAACTACAGGTCCGAAAGTTGGAATCGACCTTCGCCATCTATTTTTTAAACAGCAATCGGTTATGGGATCTACAATGGGAGACGTGGCTGCTTTTGATGATTGTCTTACACTGGTTTCTAATGGGAAGATTAAACCGATTGTAGATAAGCTATTTCCATTGAGCGAAATTAAACAAGCTCATGAACACCTGGAAAATGGTCAACAAATTGGTAAAGTCATCCTGATACCATAATGAAGTACAATAAACATATTTTTATCTGTATTAATGAACGAGCGGAATGCGGTACCAAAGGTGATTGCGCTCAAAAAGGTGGCAAAGAAATTCGAATGCGTTTTGTTCAACTGATCAACGAACATGGCCTAAAAGGAAAAGTGCGGGCTAATAAAAGCGGTTGTTTGGATGCCTGTGAGATGGGTGCGGCCATTGTTATATATCCCCGTGGAATTTGGTATTCAGAAGTACAATTAGAAGATGTAGATGAAATTTTTAATGTTTCCGTGTTGGGAGAGGGTATTGTTGACCGAATAGTTTCAACACAGGAAACTTGGGAAGAGTTGAATCGTATCAGGAATAAAAATCGGGTGGAAGTATGAAAAAAATATTATTAATTGCATGCATGGGTTTATGTTTGTCAACAGGGCACGCCCAAATGAAAAAAAGTTTTGGCGGAATGATGGGAACACGGGGCTTTGGAGTCATTTTCTCTGGAAATTGGCAAATAAAACGGGATATGACTGTTGGGTTTGAAACGCGTTATTATGATATAAAGAATGATACTGAACTCCCTGTTTACGATCCCTATACTGGAAACTCCTATAATGTGGGCGATAAAGCACTATTCATGATTCCTATTTATGGAACCATGAAATGGTTTCCATTTGAAGGTAAAATTGCCAATAATTTTTCACCCTTCGTCGCGGTAAAGCTTGGTCCTGTATTGGCCGTGGATGGAAATGAAGAATACCGATCGTTTAAAAGTCGCTGGAGAAAAGCATCCACTTTAGGGACCTACGGAGGTCAGATAGTTTTTGGTGTTCAATTTCTTAAAATGGGGGGAGGTGCCATAACACCTTCAATTGGTTATGAATTTATTCCAATGGGAGAAGAAGTTGATGGCCGCGATAATTATAATGGTATGGCTATTAACATTTCTTTTAGTTATGCCCTTAACCGTCGCTAATGGAAGAACATTTTTTTCATATATACCCAGATCAAATAGAACAGGATCAATTCACTCTTTCTGAAAAAGAATCTCGACATTTTTGTAAATCTTTGAGGGGAAATGTGGGAGATAATTTGTGGCTTTTAGATGGTATAGGCACCGCATTCGAAGGTGTTGTTTTAGAAATTAATGGTGGATCAGTTTCGGGTAGAATCCAAAATTCCATCCCCAATTATGGTGAATCAAAATTTTCTATTCATTTAGCTATCGGACTTATAAAAGGCAGTAGAATGGATATGGTTTTGGAGAAAGTTACGGAAATGGGTGTTCATTCTATTCAGCCACTTTTTCTCGATCGTTGTGTGAAAAATAAGTTAAATATGGATCGTGCCAATCGGATTGTTATTTCGGCAGCCAAACAGGCGGGCCGGAGTTTATTTCCCAAAATCTTTGAACCAATCAATTTGAGTGAATGGCTGAAAAAACATTCTAATGAGCATAAAATTTTATGCCACATGTTTGGAAATCAGTCAATGGCGGATGCACTGGGTAGCGAAAATAAAACGGTCTGTTTAATCATTGGTCCCGAAGGTGATTTCTCTGAAAGTGAAATGGATAAAATGAAGGAAGCTAATGTCGAATTTGCACTTTTAGGTCCGAGACGGTTGCGGAGCGAATCCGCAGCAATGGTTGCCGTTTCAAATTTAAATCAACTCATGGAGGTGCAAAGATGAGCGATTGTTTATTTTGCAAGATGGTTTCGGGTAAAATCCCCTGTAATCAAGTTTTTGAAAATGAATCAATTTTAGCTTTCAGGGATATTGCACCTAAGGCGCCGACCCATATTTTGGTGATTCCCAAAAAACATATTGAATCGATTAATGCATTAGATCGTAATGATAAGGAGTTGGCCGGAGAAATGTTATTGGTAGCACAACAAATAACCCGAGATGAAGGAATCGACGAAACAGGATTTCGAGCTGTTTTTAATACCAATACTCATGGAGGACAAACTGTTTTTCATATTCACATGCATTTGTTTGGTGGACGCCAAATGACCTGGCCACCGGGATAATTCTTATATTATCCATGTAGTTTTCTCCTCAAGAAATTATTAGATTTCCCGACCTCTTTTACCTCGGAAAATGTATATATCTGAACTCAATCTACACGGCTTCAAATCCTTTGCCAAAAAGGAAAAGCTTAAATTCGGCGAAGGCGTCACCGTTATCGTTGGCCCCAATGGATGTGGAAAAACTAATATTGTGGATGCCATCCGTTGGGTATTGGGTGAACAGAAATATTCTGTCCTTCGCTCAAATAAAATGGGTGATGTTATTTTTAATGGTGCTGATGGTCTAAAACCTCTTTCCGTTTGTGAAGCAACACTTACTGTCCACAACAATCGTGGCAAACTTCCCTTAGAATATAATGATATTGAAATTTGCCGTAGAGTTTATCGTAATGGTGAATCTGAATTTTTTATCAATCGTACGCCCTGCCGTTTAAAAGATATCCATGATTTATTCGTCGATACTGGAATGGGTTCAGATGCATATTCTGTAATTGAGCTAAAAATGATTGAGCAAATCTTATCTGAGACTGCAGATGATAGAAAAAGAATGTTCGAGGAAGCGGCAGGAATCAATAAGTATAAGCAACAACGAAAGTCAACGTTAAGAAAATTTGATGCTGTTCGGCAAGATCTAGAAAGAGTCGGAGATATTGTTCAGGAAGTTGAACAAAAAGTCCATGCACTAAACCTTCAGCTAAAACGATTCAAGCGCCACGAAATCCTCTCGGACGAGTTGAAAGATAAGGAACTGTCACTAGCCTTTGTTAGAATTCATGAATATGACTCTGATATTATACCTTTGCGTCAGCGCGTTGTTGAATTTACCCACCTCAAAGATGAAACAGCATCTGACACATCCAACCATGAGAATGAATTAAAATATTTAAAAGGATTATACAAAGATCAACAGGGTAAATTGCAATTACTTCAAAACACGTTGAACGATATGGAAGTAAATCGGGAATCCGCTCGCAATAATGTATTGGTTTGGTCCGAGCAGGATAAAGCAGCGGAAGCGACTATTCTCCGATTGAACAGGGAAGATGGGATTAACGCTGACAAAAAAGTTCAACTCACAAGTCAAATGGGAGAGCATGAAACTGAGATTGCAGCCATATCTCCAAAAGTTGACGAACAATTAATAAAATATAAATCAAAGAAGTCTAAATTTGAGAAGGTTGCAACCCAATATAAAAATGCACAAAAAGATTTAGAGACGGCCCAAGGAAATCGCTGGGATGCACAACGTAGTATGGGTGATAATCGGTCCCTTTTAGATCGCACTATATCACTCATAGAAGAAAAAAATAACACCATTTCCCGTATGAATGAGAAGATTCAAGAAATTGAAATAAACCATAAGACCCAGGGCACAGAACAAATAGAATTAGAATCTAAAAAATCGAAATGGGTAAAATCTATTGGTAAAATCCAATCTCAGTTAAATATAATTCGTGAAACACTAAATATAGATCGGGAAAAACGATCTACCCTTTCTATGGGCATCCATAGTGGAAAATCAAGAATGGAATCGCTCCAATCTCAAGTAGCATTTTATACCGAATTGATTGAGCAAAAAGAAGGTTACCCAGAAGGAGTGAGGACTGCTTTAGACTCTCCTCAGGAATACCATGGAATTATTGGAACGGTGGGTGAATTATTTCAGATTGATGAAAAATATGATGCTGCTTTCCAGAGTGCGTTAGGTGACTGGGCGAAATGCCTAGTTGCAGAAGATAGAAAAAGTGCCTTAGAGATATTGGCGAAAGCGAAATCTCAAAAAATTGGCAATCTTTCTATTCTGCCATTAAAAGAATTAAGCCAACTGAAGCAGAGCCAATCGAAAACGCCCAAAGGGATGGGCATTATCGGCGCCGGGACAGACCTTTGTGGTACGGATAAAAAAATACAGTCATTAGCAAATGTGATGGTGGGAAACCTTCTCATCGTTGAAAATTTAAATGAAGCCCTTAACAATCATAATCTCGACGGATGGGATGTGGTTGATTTGAATGGTGCATATTCCGGTAAAAATTATGTTTTAAAACACCGTGCCAAAAGTGGTGACGGCAGTCTCTTAGGACGTCAGAAAAAAATAGATTCATTAAACTTAGCAATTTCTGAATTAGAAAAAAGTGTCGCACAACAAGAAAATGATTTTGCACTACTTGGCACAGATATCGAAGGTCAATCGGTAAAGTCCAAAACACTTGGTGAAAATCTCGAAACTGTTTCCCTTGAATTGCAAGATATAGAAACGGGTCTCATTCGAAACCATTATGGACAATCACAGTCTTTGGAATCTTTAAAAGGACTACAATTGGAAGTGAAAGAAACTACACAAACGATTGAGGATCTACAATCGTCGGTTAAAAAGCTAGAGCCTGGATTAGCTAAAGGTGAAGTGGTGATTGAAAAACTTAAATCAATTGCAGAAAAGGCATCAAAAGCATTGGTGAAGATTCAAGTTGATCGGGATACCTTTCAGCAGGCGGTGCAAGAATTACGGATTGAACTTCTCAATCTCGAAAATAAACGGGATAATTTGAATTTTCAAAAGCGTGTGGCAGAAGAAACTATCCATGAGCTTGAGGAACGTAAAACTTCGATTGAAAGTGAAATATCCGAATTGGGGTCTCAGCGTGAATTGTTAACTTCACAAATCGCAAATGGTGAGACTGAACTCCAATCGATTACAGGTCAATTGGCTAAAGATAAATCTATTCTAGATTTAAAACGGAGTACTGCAAACGACACTTATCAATCCATGGAAAAAATACAGGAAAAGATTCGTTCTGAACAGCAATCCAGGGAAACATTGTTAGAAGAGCTCAAAACAAATGAACTAAAAATTGCTGAAATGGAACAGCGAATTGTTATTATTCGCGAACGTATAAAAGATCGATATGAATTGGAAGTCCCCATGGACTTAATTGTTGACGAAGAAGCGGATGATTTGGAATTACGGATTGACAGAATTCAGCGCAGTATTGAAAGTATTGGTCCTATCAACATGGCTGTTCAACAGGAATATGAGGATGAACAGACCCGTCTCCAAACACTCATGGAACAGCGCGATGATTTAACAGAATCTGAAGATAATTTGCGGGAAACAATTCAAAAAATTGACAAGGTGGCGCGAAAGAAATTTCAGGAAACATTTGATCAAATTAAACTCAATTTTTCCAAATTATTTGATATGTTTTTTGAAGGGGGCACCGCATCATTAACCCTTGTTGGTGATCCAGATCCATTGGAAGCAGATATTGCTATCCATGCTCAACCACCGGGAAAAAGGAACCAAAGTTTACGGATGCTTTCGGCTGGAGAAAAATCGCTGACCGCCATTGCGTTACTCTTTGCGATTTACCAATATAAACCCAGCCCCTATTGTATCTTGGATGAGGTAGATGCGCCACTGGATGATGTGAATATCGAAAAGTTTAAGCGTGTACTAAACAAATTTGCCGATGAAACGCAGTTTATCGTTGTCACCCACAATAAGCTTACCATGGAGGTGGCAGATTATCTCTATGGCGTTACCATGGAACAGAAGGGTGTTTC
>JABGTK010000087.1 GCA_018647265.1 Candidatus Neomarinimicrobiota bacterium
AAGCTTTTTGAAAATGTAAATTCTGCAAATCTTCAAGATTGTCATGTAATTTAGTTTCAATATCTGCCAGCGATAAATCGTTTAATTCTTGTCTTTTCATCAGACTTCTCTGCGACCTACAATTTTTGTTTTAATCGGAAGCTTATGGGCGGCATTATGAAATGCTTCCTCAGCACCAACGCGATCAACACCCTCAACTTCAAATAGAATTCGTCCCGGTTTTACAACGGCAACCCAATATTCTGGAGACCCCTTACCTTTACCCATACGAGTTTCAGCGGGTTTCTTAGTGATCGGTTTATCCGGGAAAATGCGAATCCACATTTTACCAATCTTACGAATCACCCGGGTGATTGAAATACGGCAAGCCTCAATCTGGCGACTAGTAACCCACCCTGCTTCTACAGCTTTTAAACCGTAGGTGCCAAATGCAACATAGTCTCCACCCTTGGCCATACCTCTCCGGTTGCCACGATGGTGTCTGCGAAATTTAATTTTTTTAGGTTCTAACATTTATAATTACCTAGTCGATTCGCCGTTACATATCCAAACTTTAATTCCTATGATACCGTACTGAGTATGTGCTTCGGTAAGGACATAATCGATATCAGCGCGAAGTGTGTGCAAAGGAACGCGTCCTTGGGAAAATTTCTCACTCCGTGCAATTTCAGATCCGCCCAAACGGCCGGCCACATTAACACGAATACCTTCAGCTCCCATTCGCATGGTGGATTGAATTACTTTATTTACAACACGACGATATGAAACTTTTTTAGTCAACTGGTGTGCTATATTAGAACCAACTAACGCAGCATCCAACTCAGGACGCTTTACTTCAGAAATATTAATTTGAACACTTCTTTCAGTCAACTGTTTGATTTCTTCTTTCAAACGTTTGACCTCTTCCCCGCCTTTACCGATAACAATACCAGGTCGAGCAGTATGAATAGTTACCGTAACAGTTTTCGTTGTACGGCTAATTTCAACACGAGAAATACCAGCATTAGGTAATCGCGCTTTTAAATATTTTCGGATTCTTACATCTTCTTCCAACCCTGGCGCAAAAGATTTACCAGCAAACCATGTGGAACGCCAGCCTTTCTTGACCTGAAGTCTAAATCCTACTGGATGTGTTTTTTGACCCAATCCGGCCTCCTTAATTCTTCTCGTCAGACACAACGACAGTCAAATGCGCCGTTGGTTTGTTTAGTTTGGATATACGCCCCATGGAAGCCGCACGGAATCTTTTCATATGTGGACCGCCATCAGCATAGCATTCTTTAATGCGCAAATCATCAGGATTCACCTCGACGTCGCCTGCGGTATTCATCAAGTTTGCCACGGCAGATCGGACTGTTTTTTCAATCTGAACTGCTGCTTTTGCTTTGGAAAAATGAAGGTAGTTTAATGCGTCATCTACATCACGACCGCGAACTTCATCCAAAACGATACGGATTTTCCGCGGGGACTGACGAATTTGGCGGGTTATTGCTTTAGCTTCCATACTTACTATTTCTTCCTGTCACCAGAATGTAATCTAAATGTTCTTGTGGGAGCGAATTCACCAAGTTTATGCCCCACCATATTTTCATAAATAAAAATCGGTATAAATTTGTTTCCGTTATGAACAGCGAAAGTGTGCCCTACGAAATCAGGTGTAATCATTGAGCGGCGTGACCAGGTTTTAATCACCTTTTTCTTGCCACTATCATTCATTTTCTCGACTTTCAATTCAAGCTTGACGTCGACAAATGGTCCTTTTTTTAGGGAACGGGCCATCCTACTTTCTCCTCTTCACAATATAATCATTGGATTTTTTATTCTTTTTCCGTGTCTTATAACCTTTAGTTGGCTGACCCCACGGGGATACAGGATGACGACCACCGGATGTTTTTCCTTCTCCACCACCATGTGGATGATCGACAGGGTTCATCACAACTCCACGAACGGTTGGACGCCTACCTAACCAACGGCTTCGGCCAGCTTTTCCTGAAACAATCTGTTCATGGGATTTATTGCCAACTTCACCAACGGTTGCATAACAATTTTTACGTACGAGACGAATTTCGCCGGAAGGCAGTTTTAATGAGGTGAAATCACCGTCATGTGCCATCACTTGGGCAGCTGCACCAGCACTACGAACCATCTGGCCACCACGACCCGGTTCTAATTCAACATTATGAACAAACATACCAGTTGCTATTTTGCTGACAGGCAAGGCATTACCAATACGCAGTGGTGCGCTTTCACCTGATATAATATCATCACCAACCTTAATTCCAAACGGTGCGAGTATATATCGCTTTTCTCCATCTGCATAAAACAAAAGGGCGATGTTTGCCGAACGATTCGGATCATATTCAATAGAAGAAACTTTTGCAGGTATATCAAATTTATTACGCTTAAAATCAATAATCCGATAACGACGACGATGACCGCCGCCACGATGACGCACCGTGATTCTTCCTTTATTATTTCGACCACCTGTTTTGCGCAGTGCAGTCGTTAAACTTTTTTCAGGTGTACTTTTGGTGATTTCTGCGAAATCAGATCTGGAAGCAAAGCGGTTACCCGGAGTGGTCGGCTTTATGGCTCTTATTCCCATTATTCGGCCGATTCTCCTCTCAGAAGATCAATAGATTGGCCTTCTTTTAATGTAATAACTGCTTTTTTCCAGCTAGCGCGATTACCTTGCGTGCGGATTGTACGACCTCCACTGCGAACCGTCATGTTCTTTTCTTTACCAAGGCGGTTCATAGTAGCAACCTTTTCTACTTCGACATCAAATTTTTCTTCGATCGCCCGTTTAATCTCTATCTTGTTCACACCTTTAGATACCTGAAATGCGTACTTTCTTTCTGTTTCTTCTAAACGACTCATTTTTTCAGTAAACAATGGGCGGATAATAGTTTTTTGGTAAGACATTATGACTTCACCATTAATTGTTCATTTAACATTGATAATCCTGCTTTTTCAATCAATAGGATTTCACAATCTAACAGGTCATATGTACTTGCAGACGTTGCTTCAGTTACATAAATGTTTGGCAAATTACGCGCTGATAAGAAAACATTTTCATTATAGGAAGAAACCAATACACATATTTTCTTTCCTTCAAGACTCAATGCACTTAGCAATTGAGTGAAATTTTTAGTTTTCGCTTCAGAAACTGAAATTTCATCTACGACTACTAGATCACCATCACTGGCGCGTTGAGATAAAACCGATCGACGCGCTAATCGTCTCATTTTCTTTGGCATTTTTGTTTCGTAACCATGAGGCTGGGGACCAAATACAGTACCACCACCCTTCCAAAGAGGCGAACGGATTGTACCTGCACGGGCAGCACCACGACCTTTTTGCGCAAATGGCTTACGACCGCCACCACGAACTGCTGAGCGATTTTTAGACGCATGGGTTCCTTGACGGCTGTTAGCCAACTCAGCAACAACAGCTTGGTGAACCACACTTTTGTTTGGCACGATACCGAATACCGTATCATCAACCGTTACGGCTGATCCTTTACTACCATCTTGCTTTAATACATTTAACTTCATTTTTACTTCGTAATGTAAATAATTCCGTTGTTAGCTCCGGGAACGGCGCCTTTTAACAAAATTTGGTTTTTATCCATGTCAATAGAAACAACTTCGAGGTTACGAACAGTCATTCGTTTATTACCATACTGTCCGGCCATTTTCATACCTTTAAAAACACGAGACGGATCTGACGCCTGACCAATTGAACCGGCTGAACGAGGATGTTCTCTTTGACCGTGAGTTTTTGGACCTCCACCAAAACCGTGACGTTTCATCACGCCTGAAAAACCATGACCTTTAGTTGTTCCAGCTACATCAACATATTCACCTTCTTTAAATAAAGAAGCGCCAAAATACTGACCAGCTTTATAATCATAATCAGGTACCGGTACAAATTCAGCCAAAACGCGTTTAGCTTCTGTACCTGCTTTTTCAAAGTGACCATTCAAAGCTTTGTTCGAATGCTTCGCTTTTCTTTCACCAAATCCAACCTGAATGGCGTCATAACCATCGGAGGTTTTGGTTTTAATTTGTGTAACAACACATGGCCCAGCTTCTATAACAGTAACGGGGACAGCTTTTCCACCGTCAGTGAAGACCTGAGTCATGCCAATCTTTTTACCAATCAAACCGCGCATGATTAAACCTTAATCTCAATATCCACACCGGCAGGAAGATCAAGCTTCATCAATGCTTCTACTGTTTTGGGTGTTGAGTTTAAAATATCAATTAACCGTTTATGAATTTTCGTCTGAAACTGTTCACGCGATTTCTTATCTACGAAAGGCGAACGCAGTACAGTGTAAATCGTTCGTTTGGTAGGTAGTGGTATCGGTCCGGAAATAATAGCTCCGGTAGATTTTGCAGTTTTCACGATTTTTTCCGTGGACTTATCGATCAATGAATGATCGTAAGCCTTCAAACTAATGCGTATGGTTTGTTTAGCCACAGTTTATCCTTAACTATTCTACAATCTCAGTGACAACACCGGCGCCAACAGTATGGCCGCCTTCACGAATAGCGAATCGTAATTCTTTATTCATTGCGATTGGTGTAATCAATTCAACTTCTAATTCTACATTGTCACCCGGCATTACCATCTC
>JABGTK010000088.1 GCA_018647265.1 Candidatus Neomarinimicrobiota bacterium
ATTTTCATCCTCACAGGCGAAAAGTGCAAGTGATATCAAAAGGACATAAATTTTCATATTTCTCCACATACCCAAAAATTACACCAAATGTCTGCAACATGACAGAATAATTGTGTGAAAGGCCGGTAATCTCATAGTGTAAAAAAGTCATTGGGGGACAGATTATGAAAAAACTTATAGCGCTATTTACAGCCATCCTGATAGTAGGGTGCGAAGACAATAGTTTTATCGGTAATACGTCAGGTAGCTCTCAGGTAGAAGCAAAAGATGGTACATGGCTGATTGACCCCGATTTTATTCGCAAAGGATGCTTCGGAGGTAAGGATTGCATCCCAAGTTTAGAAAACCCTAAAAAAACAACCCATGACGATCCCATCGTAGATTATTTAAACGAAGAAGATTTGGTGGTGGGGATTTGGGATGGTGGTAAATATATTGCCTATCCTCATAATATTTTAGATTGGCATGAAATAGCCAATGAAAACGGATATACCATTTCTTACTGTCCCCTAACGGGTAGCGCTCTTCATTTTAAAACGGGGGGTGAGTTTGGTGTATCGGGGATGCTTTATAACAGTAACCTGATCATGTATGACAGGAAATCCGACAGTTACTGGCCCCAGATGTTATTAAAATCAGCCAATGGCCGTCGGTCCGGGGAACAATTAAATCTGCAACCCATGCTGGAGACCACTTGGGCCAATTGGAAAAAACTCTTCCCCAATTCAATAATTTTAAATGGAGATTATGGGTTTCCTCGGGATTATGCAGAATATCCCTACGGGTTTTATAAGGAATGCAATGCTAAGGATTGCGGTGACTTTATCTATTTCCCCATCCAATCATTGGATAAACGGCTCAAAGCAAAAACGCGAGTCATTGCTGTTAATACGGATAAAAAACAAAAAGCTTATGTGATTGAAAATTTTGATTCACCCACGATTATTAACGAACTCATCGGCGGTATACATCATTCAGTTATTATATCCGGAATAGATAATCTTGCGGTGGCCTACGAAACTAAAAGTCCATTAAAAATTAATCAATGGAATATTGAGGATGGAATTATTCTCCTTGAGGATAATTCAGGAAACCTTTGGAATATTTTAGGCCGATCTAAGGAAGGATCGACGGAATCATTAAAACAGGCCCAAGCCTTTATATCATATTGGTTTTCACAAGCGGCCTTTTACCCTGATACCAAAATTTTTTAACAGTAAAGTGAGTACATCATGCTAAAGAAGCTAATTTTATCCACAACATTTTTACTCGTAGCCTGCAGTAATCCCGTTTCCTCCTCAGTTAATTTGGATAATTCAGACTGGCTCATTAACACGGACTATGTACGACAAGGATGCTTTTCGGGAAAGGACTGTATTCCTAGCCTTGAAAGTCCTGGGAAATCTTCTATTGACGGTGCAAATCTCCAATTTTTAGATGACAATGATTTGGTGGTTGGCATATGGAATGGCCAGAAATATGTTGCTTATCCTCACTCTATTCTCGATTGGCACGAAATTGTAAATGAGGAAGACTATACAATTTCATATTGTCCACTCACGGGAAGCGCGCTTCATTTTGAGACAAAGACTGAATTCGGTGTTTCAGGGATGCTCTATAACAGCAATCTGATTATGTACGACCGAGATAGTGATAGTTATTGGCCGCAAATGTTTTTGGGTTCAGCATCTGGGGAAAAACAAGGCGATAAATTTTCATTGGAACCAATGTTGGAAACAACATGGAAGAATTGGAAAACTCTCTTTCCCAATTCTATGGTGGTGAATTCGTCTACGGGATACGCACGAAACTACGATGCTTATCCCTATGGTCGGTACAAATCCTGCAATTCAGAAGACTGCGGTGATTTTATTTATTTTCCCGTTGAAACTCTGGACGATCGGTTACCAGCTAAGGAAAGGGTGTTATCCATTATTACCAAATCTGTACAGAAAGCATACGTTATTTCATCGATTGCCACGGCACGGGTGATTAACGAAACTATTGCCGGTGAAAATTTTGCTATTGTCATATCGGGAAATGAAAATATTGCAATCGCTTTTGAAGCCAATGATTCACTTTCTATTCAATCATGGAATCCTTCAACTGGATTAATTATTTTGGCAGATACTCAGGGTAACCAATGGAATATTTTGGGAAAATCACTGAACAATGGCACCAATCTGAAGGCGGCCAATTCATTCATATCCTATTGGTTTTCACAGGCTGCATTTTATCCCAAGACGCAGATCTACAAATGATATTCCGATTCTTACTTGCCATTATTCTCGCTATTGGCTTGACGAACCTAAAAGGCCAAGTGTGTTGTTCCCTCGTGGGCGCCATCGATCAAGGAGGCGGACTTTCCTCTTCCCACTGGGGAACCCACTGGCCTTCTGAATTTGATGATTTTAGCAAAACGCGTTGGATTGTTGGTATCCAATCATTGGCCAGAAAGGATAATCATTTGGATATCCGTTACGGGCCGGCCTTTTCCACTTATTTTCAAGCGTCAAAATATATTACAAAAACAATTATTGGATATGGACAGGTTGACTTTAATTCAGCCATTCTTCAGGAGAAATTATCATTTGATCCTCAAAAAACTCGCGTGGATGTTACAGGGTATCGATTTGGAACGCGCTTCCTTCTGCCCAATCGATTGGGCTTTGGCGCTGTGGAATTGAATAATACAAATCAACCGAAACTGTCCAATGATAATTTCACCTTTCAGTTGGCATCAGTCCCTGCTGTTTCAATATCATGGATCAATCGTTTTTCCATGCCTTGGCAGGCAATAAATCCATTTTTTTTATCCGCCATATCCATCACTGCAATAATAACAGAAAACCTAAAAGAAGACCCCAATGTTTTTATCGACAAGCGGGGATCCATTAGTTTTTCTTCCCTGATTCAAACCAATGATCGATTCAACTTTGCACCTTTTATTCAAATAGAATCGCAAAAACTTTTAGCGCCACTTTCTCCTTGGGAAACCAATCGCCAAACACGTTGGTTGAATGAGGTAAAAGCCGGTCTGGATGTGACGCCAACGCACCACCAATGGAATTGGTTACATGGGAGACTCGCCATTCCAATCTTTTGGTGGGCGTCACGGGCTGAATTTCCCGATGGCACTGAACCGGTGATTCAGTTTTCTCTTGTTGGGACTTGGTCTGGAAACCGATAAATTCCACCAAAAATGGGATTAATCATGAATCGATCAACATACATATTATTAACAGGGATTGTTTTCACCGCAGTGGCACTACTTCATTTGTTAAGAATTATTTCGGGAGAAAGTGTGCTTATTGGCGGTTGGGAACTACCAATTTTGTTTAATTGGGTGGGAATGGTTATTACAGGATTTTTAGCATACCATGGGTTTCGGTTGACTAAAAATTGAGTTTTTTACGAATTGCCTTTCTACGCCTCGTATCGACGGTGTCCACTGCTCGAACGGCATATTCCTGAGCAGTATACACTTGTTTCATCATGGGTTCATCCTCCCGTTTAGCCATATCACCCACAGCAAACAATCCTTTCACTGATGTTTCTCCTTTGCGATCTATCCACACATGACGTTTTTCATCTGGTTGACTTTCATCCATGAGACGCGCATTCATCTGGCGAGCAAGATCATTATATACACGATGTAATCCGAGTGAAACTAATGCATAACGAACGGAGATTGAATCATGGCTCTTGAATTCAAAACCATGGAGTTGCTTCACTCCTTCGCTTAAAAGGCCCACGATGGGATCTTCAATAATTTCAACATTATAATTCGTAAGTATCTTTTGCCGGTCATCAGATATGACAGGCGCATTACCATTGGTTATTATATATACTTTATTTTTAAATCTTTCATGAAGCATCATGGCTAATTCCGCAGCCGTATTTGATTGACCGATTATGGCTACTGAATCATTTTTAGTCAAATGACCTTCGCAACGAATGCAGTAAAGCACCTGCTCCCGATTGGCAAATGGGTAAATCCATTTGGGTGTTTCTTCCCATTCTCCTTTTCTATTTTGTTTTTGTATATGGGGTTGTTTGTCCATAACACCAGTGGATAAAATGACGGCAGTACTTTCGGCAGATTCATCATTGAAGCCAATCACAAATTCGTCACCCATTTTTTGCAATGAATTAGCTTCACTTTCAATAATGGTCACTTGGGGAATATCTTTTTCAATTCGCTGAATGGTATTCTGAATCAGGATTCGATTGTTAATATGGTAATGTTCATTTTCAATTAAGGCAATGGCTTCATCTTGCTTATTCTTTTTCAACGATTTGATGATTTGATTTTTGATAACATCTTCATGGAATCCAACAATATTATCCAAATTCATCACCCATTGAGATCGACTTCTTTTTCTTGTTTTGTTAGAACCTAAAAGCCATAGTGTTTCCATACCATTTTGTCCGGCTCGAAGCGCAGAAGCAGCACCACCAATACCACCACCTATAATAGTTATATCATATTTTTTCATAAAATTAAATTACTTAATACCCCAACCAATAAGACGCTTTAATTACAAATGTATTTACAGGTTTGTTTTCAAATAGCGTTCTGTAGTCATCGCCAATATTCAACTCACCATCTCGAGGAACATAGTTATCCCTTTGCTGTTGCCAAACAAAAAACAATGTTGAACCTGGTCTATACTCCCAACGTAATACAGCGTTAAGCCGTACCGATTGAAAACTGAAATCACGGTTTCCGATGGTGAAAGATTCCGCCGGTCCAACCCCGTCTGGATCGATGGTTGAGTTCCCATTTTGATCAAGGGTTAGGGTTCCTATATCTTTCCCATAATAGTCGAAATCGAATGTACCTGCTTTTCGCAATTCTTTAAAATCAGTAAAATCATAGGCCATAACAAAAGGCGATACAAAAAATTGCAATGTGAGATCTGGCGTGAATGTCCAGTCAACGTTCATGGAAATACTTTGACGCTCTGATTCAATATCAGCAAGAATGTATCGGTTTCCAAACGTCTTGGTATTGAACTTATCGGATATTTTGATTACATATTGATCCGTATCCCGTTCTTTAGAATAATTTCCATTCACACTAAAGGATATATTTGAAAATGGTTTCACTGTCAGATTTAAACCGTAGGATTTATCGAATTCATTGGAAGTATCTTCACGATAATTAGAACGCACCCGTAATATTATTTTTTTCCGCCGATCCGTGCCTATATTCCCTCGTAAACTCCAACTTGCGGGAACCGCCGCAATAGGACCTCCTCTGGTCAACCCATAGTTAATACCTCTAGGGGATATATTCCCACCAGTATTGATATTCCAAAAATTATTCATGGTAACATTGCTACCAAAAAATAAACCTTTATTCCCAGGTTCATTATCAACAGAACTGTAATACCATGTACCGCTGTATAAATTCCAATTTCGAATACGTTTACCCGGAGTATTCTCCATATACATAAGGAAAGAACTGATGCCGCGATATCCTGCATTCTGTTGATACCCCAAATCATTTACTTCATAACCGGGGCTGTCTTCATTAATCGAAATAGAAGCACGCACATGTTTACCTGCAAATTTTGTCAACTCCAGTTTATAGGCAATACCGCTTAATGATGTTGCTGTAGAATCTACTGATAAGTGATCGGCGTCCGGCCGTTGAAAATACCGGATTGGAGAACGCTGGGCATTTGTTATGACTTTTTCATTCCCACTGATTCGACTTCCTGTAACATAACCATTCAATATCCAATCTTCGTTCTTTAAGCGATGAGAGAAATCAATACCACCTACATAGGCATTTTTGTTCAATAAATTTTTAAATTGATCTGAATTGAGATTTCGATTATTGGCTGTGAATAAAAATCCAACATTGGATTTTCCGCCACGAAAATCTTTTTTTACTCGAGTCACCAAACTATTGGCCTGCGGTTCGACCGCTTCCGTTTTCTCTTTTCCTTGACTGGTGGTATAGGTGGCCTTTTCCTCTGTTGTAATGGCATCCATTATGCCGATAGACCAACCGGAACTTGTTTTTCCGCTGAGCTTGCCCGCTGCAAGAATTGTGGTATTTTCCGGATAATCTGTATAAAGAGCTTCCGAATCGGTTACACGGCCTTGAGGTCTTCGTCCAATTCTTCGAGAATAAAAAATGGATGAACTGGGACCAATATCTATATTCATGGGGCTACTGCCAAAATCAAAAATATCAACCCCCTCTAAAAAGAAAGGTCGCCGTTCTTGAAAAAAAGTTTCATAGGCAGAAAGATTAATAACAGCCGGATCTGCTTCTACTTGTCCAAAATCAGGATTAATTGTCCCTGTGAGGGTGAAATTCGAACCGAGACCATACTTAAAATCCAAACCCATATTGGCTGAAGGATCATTTAATTGATAATAAGGATCATCCGTATTTCCGTCCTGCCTTAATACTTTCCCTGCAGAGTAGGGTTGAATTTCTAATCGCTTGGGTTGGAGGGCTGTTTTTATTCCGTATAATGTACCAAATTGGGAAACGAACCCTTGCGATTCTTCAAGAATGGGAGACCAAAATAATTGTTCACCATTCCTTGCGATAGAACGCCAAAACTGTAAACCCCAGGTTTTTTCTTCATTTTTGCCATTATAACGTAATTGACTAAATGGAATTTTTAATTCTGCAGTCCAACCGTCATTGTCAATCACTGATGCACCAGACCAAACTGCATTCCACGTGGGATCTTCATTCCCATCATTGTAATACAGTTGATCTTTCAGGACGCCCCTTGGGTTTATTTGAAATCCATAAGCAGTCCGTAAATCATAATAACTATCCAGAATAATTTCAAACCAATCCGAATACCCATCTCCATCCCGGCGAAACATTTGAGCTGCAATTTTTTCAGGATCAGTTTCATACATTCGCGCACCCACATAAATGAATTCATCATCATAGAAAATACGTACTTCAGTTTTTTCTGTGGC
>JABGTK010000089.1 GCA_018647265.1 Candidatus Neomarinimicrobiota bacterium
ATCGCCTCCAATGGGATGGGTGACAACTATATCTTGGGGTGAATTAAAATCAATTTGCCAGGAAACATTAATACCGTTTCCTTCTTCGAGTATGACCACACTTTCACCGAAATCCCATGTCTTATTTCTAATCTTATAATCTAGGACAGCAATTTTCTTTTTGAAAGGTATGATACCATGGGTCACGTCCCATATTTGGAATGGGGCAGTTGCAGTACCAAGTGAACTGGTATCGGCAATATCGTTAAACCAGCGGATCTCATAATCTGCTCCCCGCATATTGGATGCTTTTCCATCATAGGGCCCCACAGTAACAGCGTAATTCCCGGTGCTACCATCGATCCATTTTGACTTTTTATCATTCAGGGCTAATGATTTGTCCCTAACATAAAGTTTAACACCGTCAATTACCGGGTTTGATTCTTCATTGTTTAATTGTTTGCTCTCCCAAAGCGGATAATGGGTATACTCAATAGTGACTTGCTCACCCTCAGAAATATCTGAGCTTAATGTGTCTGTAACTACCACCTGTCCTGCTTCTGGGAAAAGGAGGTAATCCTTTCCTTTTGACATCACGGCTCCGCTAGCCTTTGTTAAAATAAATCGTTCGCCATTCACACGGTTCTTTTTCAGTGTAATATAAACGTTTTTCTTAACAGTACGGTTTTCAATAACGGGATTTAAGTCCTCAATTGAGTAGCGCGTAGGCTCTGCGGAAAAAGTAATTTGAAATGTATTTGTATCCTCAATTGCCATGGGATCAAGGATTTCTACTGCAAAATCACCCGTAGCAAATCCACCCACATGTTTAAATGCTGAGATTGTATCTTCAGCAACAAATCCTTTTGTATACCCTGCCGCCGGTTCACGGGGCACAACTGCCGCCGTATTAATATCTAGGAAAATCTCGTTGGTTTCAGGATTTAGCGTAATAGTCTTGGATGATTCGCTGGGTCCAATACCCAAGATCTTAGTTCCATGATCATAAGAACAAATGGCATAATAGTATCGTTGACCATTGATGACATTATTGGAATCCACGAATGAATGAATTAATCCTGTATTATTACCCAAATGATAGGCAACGCCTCTCCCGTCATAAGGAATATCACTGGGACCTTTATATTCATTAATCAAATCCCATTTGGCCCAACCGCCTGTTTCGGTTTTGAGTGGTTCAAAAAGGAACCGAGACCCATTAATATCTGTAATATTTTGTTGATCCAAGAAGCTGGGATCGGTGCTGCGGTAAATCACATATCCTTCAAAATCGTATTCTTCAGAGATTGGATCCCAAGAGGATTCAGCAATATCATCCCAATAAAGCGTTACTTTTTGATCACCCGGAACAGCCGTTAAGGTTGGCTTTTCAGGTGGTTTAGCAAACTGGTAATTGGTATCATAGATCTGCCGCGCTGTTTTAGCATTTAGGGTTAGGTCATCAAAATTATTCCCCACCAATAAGGCAATTGAGAATCGTCGTGCTTCTCCTGCCTTTAGAGTGAAATTGCCCGAACCATATAAAAATATATTGTCTCCCGCTACTTCAGAGTTAAGTGAGTCGTATCGTCCTGGCGTCATATAAGTGGAGTAAATATAGTGATCTTTTGAGATGCGATTATTTCCACCAAAATTCGGCGCAGCGAAACTGGTGAGGCCGATCATATCTGATTCGTCCAAATCAGTCCATTCAAAATTTGGTTCACCCGGTTGTCGGATGTCAAATGCATTCCCCGCTGAGGGGATACCGTCATTTTCACCCACATCACCGGTGTTGGGTATACCATCAATACCAACATCATCTTTATCTAAATCCCAATCACCATCATCATCAATCCCGTTGTTTCGACTTTCATCTACCATACCATCGCCATCATTATCTTTGCCATCATATGGATTACCGGGACTCTCTAAAAAAATATATCCGAAATAACCTGGTTTTCGTCCAGCCACATCAGATTTTCCATCTTCGTCCCAGGCGTATACCATATTCAAATCTGTATCAAAATAGGACAAATCATCCTGCCAATTGGATGGTCCGCCAATATGAGGGTCACCCCACATGCCGAACACAACTTCATTCAGATCTTTATTACTTTTGTTTGTGACCTTATAAATCAAAAAGACCACATCTTCTGCCATAGGATTAGACCATTGATAATATCGACATTCGATTTCGATGCCCAACCCCATTTTTGTTGAGTCATTATCAAATGGATAATATTTAAATTCTTGGTTGCTGCGGTCATCCACTACAAAAAATGATTCCAGGTCAGCATTGGAGGATCCTTGGCGGAGAGCGCCAGGCCAGACATAGCTTTTTAAATTGGGATTATACCAGCCTTCAGGCCAGCTGTCCGGTTTGCCGTCGCCATCACGGTCAACGTCATTTGAGGTTGGAATATTTGGACTATTGGGATCACCATAGGGAACGCCTTGGGAGTTGTAAGCCAAGGGCTCCCAGCCCCAAAATATTTTACCATCAGGGGATATTTCACCTCCCAATGAAACCAATCCATCACTAATGGCCTTCGCCATCCAAATCGGATTTCCATCATCATTCAGAATAGGATCTCCATTGGCATCTTTTTTGATATATGCATCTTGATGACTTCCCGGTGCCACTGGAATTTCAGCACCAATGAAGGGACCAAATTCATAGCCGTAACCCAATCCTTCCCAAACAATATCAGTTACGCGGTTTCCCGGGCTGGATATAGATCCGTAGTTCCATATTTCGGTGGTGATTTTATTGCCGTTCAAAATCGCTTTTTGCCGTCTTAATATTTCAGCATTTTCATTGGCTCTTTTGGCGCGAAGTTTATCTCGCCATTGATAAAAATATTCATGTTCAACTGAATTCCATTCTTTTTCAGGGCCGGCAGCGCGCCATTCTTTTGAAAAACGGCGGTATTTTTCCTGTGCAGAAATTGTGGAAAGCGCCAATCCCAAAAGTAATAAAAATGAAGTAAGTTTTTTCATCAGTTTAAAAATCCAGAGAGAAACCGATATTGATTGATCGGGGTGATGTATAATATTGAGGACGGTTTTGATATTCGGACCAAGTATGAACACCTGTTTCGCCATAATGATCTTTGAAACCTTTTGTTTCTTGGGTGGATTGAAACACATAGGTGTAGCCAGCTCGCCCTGTGTCATTGAAAACGTAGCGTTCATTTCGTCTATCGAGCAGATTGTAGATTTTGGCATAAAGCACATAATTGAATTTGCCCATTTTGAAATTTTTATGAAGACGCATATCTACTCGCCATTGCCACGGCTTTCTTCCGGAATTTGGAAGTGGTACATAGTTGGCATTTGGGACATTGGGTGTGTAAGGCCAGCCGCTAGAGAGATTACTGATAACACCCAAATTCCAATTCCCCGGATCTCCTACTGATACAGTAGTATTAAATATATGGCGCTGATCCCAGGATAGGGGTACAATCCGTTTTTCTTCTTCTTCTCCGGATAATGCATTGTAGTAGAATGAGCCAGAATTGACACTGTTACCTTCAGTCACTTGGTATGTATAATCAACGAATGCAGAAGTTTTAGTCACACGGTCATAACGTTTTGTCAGGCTAAAAGTGAACCCTTTTACATTGCCATAATCCTTATTCATATAGATAGCATAATTGGAGGGGCCATATTTTTCAGAATCATATCGAATAGATTGTACGGCCAGTAGGTCTCGGATATCTTTATAAAAAGCACTGATCTCAAACGCTAAAACACGGGCCAATTGCTGCTGGAGTCCGAATTCATAAAGGACTGTTTTTTCCGGCTTCAAATCGGCATACCCAATGGTGGGTCTAAGTCCAGCACCAAAATTTCCCCGTTTATATAACCGACGAAGCGTCGGCATCTGGTAAAAATGGCCATAGGAAAAATGGAGAATTCCTTTATCGGTAATGGGAAAAGCAACCCCAATCCGCGGTGATATCATTGTTTTATTGGATGCTTTTTTCTTTTCACCATCCGGTTTGAGGAAATCTGTTATAAAATCTTCATCTGGTTTGAATTCGTCAAATCGAACACCCACATTTGTAATGAAGTGATTATACTCAATTTTATCCTGGAGATATCCTGAGAAAAATGTGGCTGTATTATTATAATAATTATGGGAAGGGGAGTCGTTCTCAGGTAGAATAGTGGGTACTCTGTAAACTTGATTATCAAAAAGTACGGTAAAATTTCGTTCGTCCAAATGATCACTGCGAAAGTTGACGCCTGTTTTTACTTCGTGGCGGTTGGTTACTTGGCTGGTGAAATCAAGTTTGAAGTTGATTGAATTCGATTTTCGGTATGAGTGGCCGCGATTTGATCCACCGAAAGAAAAAGTAGAAGAAGTAGGTGACCCTTTGATTCGAGAGGAAGGAACATAATCTGAATTATTCAAAACCCAATATTTTGCACCACTTTCAAATTCGTTATAAAGGACGTATTGGCCTGAGCCAAAGCGACTCTCATCTTCTTCGTGGACGGCAGATTCCAAATCAATGGGTTTGAATTGGTATCCCATATAATTGGTTGTGGAATATGAAATATTAGCTTCATAAAAGCTGCGACGGTTAATGGAATGATTCATCTTTATTGAAAAATTATTATTTGATGATTCAGAAGTTGAGGTGCCATCTGGGTTATATTTATAATAATGGGAGTAGGATTTTGAGTCACCACCAGAATGAAGTAATTGGAGAGAAAATTTTAAGCGGGGGGAAACACGATAAGTAAATTTACCCAAAAGGTTTAGGCTGGATCTTGGATTCATAGGGACAAAAGTGCTATCTCCTCCCATTTCAATGTACCAGTTATCCGCATTTCTGAAATCGGCAGAATCCCCTATGGTGTGTTCACGAATACCATAATAATACCCTTCGCTTGAACTGTATCTTCCGGTGATATTAAAGGTGAATTTTCCATCATTAGATATAAAGGGCATTGGGCCATTTACTGTTCCTTCAAATACTTTATTGGTAAAAATATTGAATTGATCAATATTCGTAAAAATATCTGTGTCTGAAGATTGATGATCGCCAGATTGGTAGGAAATACTTCCATGATATTTTTTACCACCATCCTTGATCTGGAGATTAACTATGCCACTCATTGCATTACCATATTCTGCATTGAAAGCACCGCTAACTACTTTCATTTCTTCTAGAGCTTTATTAGAAATGTTTATAGCGAGACCATTAGTGAAAAAGGGGTTAGACACAGAAACACCATCCACATAATAACCAACTTCATTGGACCTTCCACCTCGAATATGGAGTTCACCACCAGCACCTTGGTTTACGCCCGCTTGGGTGGCTAGCACACCAAGGAAAGATTCCACAGGCATTACATTAATTTCATTGGAGGTTAGGACTTTTTGTGAAGCGGTTAAATCCTTTTGAACCATAGGGCGCTCAGCAATGACAGTAACTTCTTCACCTTCGATTACTGCTTCTTTTAACGCAAAGTTTTGGTTCGTGGTTCGATCAAGACTAACGCGAATATTCTCCACACGAAAAGATGCATAGCCGATATATGAAGCACGTAAGTTGTAATTACCAGGGGGAATATTAAGTATAACATATTCACCGAATTGATCGGAGGCGGCGCCATAGGGTGTTCCATCTAAGAAGACGTTAACACCGGCCAGGGGATCGCCCGATTTTATATCAGTAACTTTGCCGGATATTTTTCCTGTATTACCATAAATTATTGATGAAATTGCCAGCGTTAATAAGATTTTAGTCCAACGAAAATGAATAACAGTAATTCCTTAATTTTAAACGAAGAAGCATTTAATAGACCTCAAAGGTATAAAAGCACAAAGGTATATTAATAATAAAATTAAACGTAACTTTAAAAAAATAATATTGTGTTTACTATTTTTTTATGTTTATACTTGGCGGTCGAAAATATACATAGGAATCATACAGGAGAATAAAATGAGAAAAATCGTTAGTGGAATCGTTCTTATAGCATCAACCGTCTTGTTCGCGCAAGCGACATTTAATAACCATAGTGTATTTCATAAAGCACAGGGAGATACTAACCAATGGAATTCGAACTCTGGCCCAAGGGGAGTTTGGAGTGGATCAGATTTGGATAAAGATGGGCGTCCTGAGATATGGGTGACTGATTATGCCAATGGTGGTAAGGTTCACGCCTTTGAATGGTATTATGGTGATACATTGGTTCATGTATGGTCTTCACCCAATTCAAACTCTGCATATTCTTCTGGAACACGTTGGATACAAACGGGTGATTTAGATGGAGATGGTCTTGGTGAAGTTGTTTTCTTTTCTGGCCGATATAATAATTCCGATACTACTGCAGGCCTCCATGTTTATGAATGGGATGGAACGACGGACAATGGTTACAGCACCCATTGGTTTAGAAACCTTCATACTGTTTTTGCAGATACAATGAGCGAAGTCCGAGTTGAGCATTTTACAATTAATGATATTGATGGGGACGGTACACAGGAATTGATATGGGCCAACAATGGTCCCTCTAATCCTGCCTACGGCACAACTGCCACAACCCATTCAGCTTTTTCTGGAGATAGATTCGTCATTTCTTCCGTAAGCGGTGATATTGGTGTTTTACCTCAATTAGTTGAAGAATATTCAATGTCACCTCGAGACGTAGATAAAGATGGTGTTCGGGAAAATGCTTTAGGCGGTGGAAGCCCTCAGGGTGTTGTCGTTGCCGATCTGGATGGTGACGGCAAAAAAGAAGCCGTTTGTTTCTCTTGGAATAATTTAGCAGTATTTGTGATTGAAGCAACAGGTGCTGATACATATACCCTTGGAGATACATCTTACGTAAAACTTGCTGATAAGGATGATTGGACTCTTGCACCAACAGTTGCTGATGCAAATAAAGATGGCAAGGACGAAGTTTATGTCGGGGGCTTTTACGATAAACAATACTTTATTGTGGCTGATACTGACGGAGATGCAAATAAACTTGCTGCTTCAGAAACTGCGGTTCTTGATTCTGCGTATGGGTACGCATATGGTGGTTCCGCAAGTAATAATGCTTTTGGAGAGCCAGCTATATTCTTTGGATATGGTAAAGGAATGACCAAGTTTGAATACACGGGGACAGGCAGTGTTCTTGATACTTCTAATTGGTCTAGAGCAGATTTTGGTGTCGATTCCCTCCAAACAGGTGGCCCAAATAAATTATTTGCTGGTGCAAATTTGGATCGGGATTCATTTGGCGAAGTTATCTTAGCTTATCAAGGAGTGTCCGATAGCCTTTATGCCGGAACTGATTCAGCAAAAGCAAACCCAAACAGGATTTTCTTACGTGTTATGGAATACAGTGGTAAAAGCACAGATTTGAGTGTGAAAGATATTGTATTAATTACACCGGATGACTTTAAACTAAATTCAAATTATCCAAATCCCTTTAACCCGTCAACAACGATTGAATATACTCTGCCTATAGCAAGTAATATTTCAATCACAATTTATAATGTGGTAGGACAAGAGGTTGCATCCTTGCTTCAAATGCAGGATAAAGCTGCAGGTACTTATCATGTTACTTGGAATGGGATGGACAATAATGGTAACAAAGTGGCCAGTGGCACATACTTTTATTCCATGCGGTTTGGGAATTTTACAAAAACAAAACAAATGACCTTCATGAAATGAACGATCCACTTGTGTGAGGATCGGCCCTGTCCCGGTTTACCGGGGCGGGGCTTTTTTTTGACTATAAGTAATCTCTATTTCGGTTGAACATTCCAACAAGGTTAAATTCAGCTTAATTTTATGGGTACACTAAATAAAACTCTCTTTGCCGCCATTCTGATATTGAATGGAATTAACGCCCAATTCCTGGATGCGGTGAAAGAAATCTCTTTCGATGGTCCACCTACTGCCAGGCGGACTCAGGATGGGTTCATCACAACCGGGAGTGCATTAGACCTCCGAGAATATGGAGAATTAGAAGGTGTGGCCATCCGGATTGAAACGAGTGGGGTGCCTAATGTTTTCTTTGAATTTCTAAATGTAAACGGTATTTGGTCTAGCCAAGTCAATGCCCAAATTTTCCCGGAACCACTTTCAAATAGGATGATAGCCTCCTACCGAGGGACTGAAGTTTTCGGATCAATAGCGGTAAGATATATCATTGAATCGAAGGAGTTGGTGAAGTTTTTAAAGGGTGGTGTTTTTGAATCGATTGCGGAAGAATTTCCTCCTGATAATCAAATTCCGCCAATGCAAATTAAAAAGTCCAATGTAGA